>JAOUFX010000653.1 GCA_029857975.1 Deltaproteobacteria bacterium
GTCGGTTAAGGTTAGGGCAAACCGGTAAAGGGCTACGTTGGTTAGAAGAATAATGAAAGATACGCCGTAGACTCCGGTAATATCCGCGATCTGCACCAGGGGGAGGGTCTGAAACTGGGAATAACCTAACAACTCCCAAGGGAATCCAGAAAGAAGAATACTCCGGATATACTCCAAAGAAACCCATAGGGGAGGAGCAAAAAAAGTTTCCGGCAGGTCAATTTTATCGGCTACCCACCGTAGCAGGAAAGCGAAAAAAGAAAAATAAAGGGCCAAATAAGCTATAAGAACGACCAGAAAAAAAATACTGATCCAACCCGGCAAATGGCCATACTCTGTAAGCACGTTGTAGATCCAGTAAAGAAGTCCGGCAAAAAAAGTAAAGCCGGCAACGAATCCCAGGAAAGCAGCCTGCGGAGGGGACTTTTGCTTGATGGACCACAGCCAGGGGATAAGAGCCACCCAGGATAAAATTTCCAGGTCAAATTGGGGAAAGGCCAAAACAAGAAGAATACCCGATAAAACGGCCAGTAATATATCTTTCAAAATCATGGTTCAGGAAATATACCAATCTCTTCTTCCCCTGTCAATTATGATGAAACCGCAAAAAAAGGGAAATATGCCACAGACCACACAGAGAACACAGAGGTAAATTTAAAAAAAGTATTTCTTTCAGCACTAAATTGTCTTTCTTAAATGGCCGTTCTTTATATCTCTGTGATCTCTGTGCCCTCTGTGGCTAATTAAAAACTTTTTTACCCTCCGATTTTCACCATGGGGCGGTGGCACCTTTTGATCCCACTACCCGTGAAACCGTGGCGGAGAGGTTTGGTAGAGATGGCCTCGGAAAGTTTCTTGGCCAATTCTTCATCGTGGCAACCGGAACGCAGGAGGAATTTCATATCGACCTCCTCGTCCGAGAATAGGCAGGTCTTTAACTTGCCGTCGGCGGTAAGGCGCAAACGGTTGCAGGTATTGCAGAAGTGGTCGCTGATGGGGCTGATGAATCCAATCTCTCCAACAGCTTCCGGAAATTTGAATAAGCGGGCTGGCCCCTCATGACCGTTCGCACTGCTATTTACCGGGACCAGGGGATGATGAGTTTCAATCCGCCGCTTGATTTCTTCAGAGGGTAGGCATTGCTCCGGCCGCCATTCACTGAAGGAGCCAATGGGCATGAATTCAATGAAGCGGATCTGAAAGGGATCATGCATAGTCAAACGGGCAAAATTGAGGATCTCCATGTCATTAAAACCGGCAATAGCCACCACATTGATTTTAATGGGGGAAATTCCCACGGCCCGGGCGGCTTCCATACCAGCCCATACCCGGGCAAGTTCGCCCCCGCGGGTAATCTGGCGGTATTTTTCCGGCAAGAGGGAGTCCATACTGATATTCACCCTCTTTAAACCAGCCTGGAAGAGGGCCGGGGCGAATTCAGCGAGGAGAATTCCGTTGGTGGTCATGGATAAATCCTGAATGCCCTGCAGGCGGGAAAGTTGGTTGATGAGCTGGACGGCATCTTTTCGGACTAAGGGTTCTCCCCCTGTGATACGAACTTTATTGATTCCTTTTTTGACCGCTAACCGAGCAATCCTCAGAATTTCTTCGTAGGTCAAGATTTCGGAATGGCCGAATTGCGAGACCCCTTCTTTGGGCATACAGTATTGACAACGCAGGTTACAGCGGTCCGTCACCGATATGCGCAGGTAGTTGATTCTTCGATTATGGGCGTCGATTAAAGCATCCATTGCCGATTAAAATGAAGCGCCGAAGGCCGGGTTTCCAGGGATACGATAGAAGGGCCAATATTTTCCAGAATATTGTTGATAGGCGCAGTGAGGTGCGTATCCATCTCCTTTCCGAGTCCGGGAGGCACAGTCGTTTCCGAACTGGCCCTGGCCTGCTTCCTCATATCCCTTATATCCTTCCCGGAATATTTAGGGATCACAGGCTCGGAGATTATTATTTAATATTACACGAATTTTTCATTCAGTCAAATAAATTTGGCATATAGGGCGACTTGAAAATTCAATTGCTTTTTTAGCCGTGATAAGCTACAAAGAACCTAAAAAAGGCGATTCACCGCAGAGGGCACAGCGCAGCAAAGCCGCAACCAAAAAACATCCGCCACAGAGGGCACAGAGAGCACAGAGATATAAAGATAAACGTATCAATTTAGACTTTTGAAAACGGGTCTAAATGAATTACATTTTGGAGGGCTGTCATTCCTGCGGAAGCAGGAATGCAGGATTTTTTCTTGCTTTTTTGGATTCCCGTTTTCACGGAAATGACATGACAACATATTTTTTCAAAAAGCTAAACTGTTACAGATCAACAAAGGTCATTAAAAATTTTAAAAAGGTACTTTAGGACACAGATAACCATGGATAAACATAGATAAAATTAAAATATGCTTAACAAAATTTTCAGAGTTCGAACGTTATTAGTACAGAGAAAATATTGATCTTATTTTGTTTTGTAACTATGAAATTATTCTCTGAGATCTCTGTGGTGTAAAAAAAATCGCTCAATTTAGGAAGAAGAGAAAAAGGAATCTTTGGAAAAGGAGAGGCTTTGACCGGAAAGGGGTTGAAGAAGAAAAAAAAAGGAGCAGAAATTATCACCATCGATGGTCCAGCGGGAGCTGGGAAGAGTACGGTGAGTAAGATGCTGGCCCGGCGCCTCAACTATATGTATTTAGACACCGGAGCCATGTACCGCGCGGTGGCCCTTGGCGTCGGCCAGGAAGGTATCAACCCGGAAGATGAGGCGGCTTTAGGGCGCCTGTGCCGCACAATAAAAATTTCTTTCCAGGGGGATAGCCAAAATCAAAAGGTGATATTAGGGGGGGAAGACGTCACCGAAAAGATTCGCGAACCTGAGGTTGGAGGGATGGCTTCCAGGGTATCGATGAAGCGGCCGGTCCGAGAAGCAATGGTGAAGCT
>JAOUFX010000655.1 GCA_029857975.1 Deltaproteobacteria bacterium
CAAACCGATGGAAAAACGATTCTGGACGGCGTAGGAAATTTTTTGAAAGCTTACCCCGATCACAAGGTTGCTGTCCGGGGGCATACGGATAGCACGGGCAGTCAGGCCCTCAACCAGGCCCTCTCCGAGAAACGAGCCCAGAAGGTGAGGGAATATCTGGTAGCTTATCAGGATATTCATCCCACCCGAGTTACGGCTCAAGGTTTCGGCCCCTCGCAGCCAGAGGCCACAAATGCAACGGAGGCCGGGCGTGCCCTGAACCGGAGAGTAGAAGTTGCCATCCAAACAGGGGAATAAACATGGATAAGCATAATTGCGGGGGGAGGTTAATTCATGCCTGAGTTGCGACAAGATCCGGCCACGAAGCAGTGGGTGATTATGGCCACCGAGCGGGCCAAAAGGCCGCATGACTTTAAAAAATCTGTTCCTGCCGAGCCCATGCCCCGTTACAAAGCGGATTGCCCCTTCTGTTCCGGAAACGAAAAGATGACCCCCCCTGAAATCCTGGCCTATCGCCAGGGAGGCCTGCCCAACAGTCCCGGATGGTGGGTGCGGGTGGTGACCAATAAATTTTCAGCCCTGGTCCCGGACGGCAGCCTGACCCGAAGACAAGAGGAAGGCCTTTTCCGTAAAATGGATGGCGTGGGCAAACATGAGGTCATCATCGAGACCCCCCAACATAACCAGTGTATTGCTCTTATGGAAGATAAACAGGTGGAGGAGATTCTACTGGCTTACCGGGAACGCTACTTGACCCTGCGAGAAGATCCCCGGTTCAAACTGGTAATCGTCTTTAAAAATCACGGCCTGCCAGCTGGGACATCTCTCGACCACCCCCATTCCCAGCTTGTGGCCACCCCCATCGTTCCCCTCAATATCCGCCATCGTTTTGAAAAAGCAGCCAGCCATTTGGATGATGACGGGACCTGTGTTTACTGTGACATAATTCGCGAGGGATTACGAGCCCGCAGCCGCTTAGTCATGGAAACGGACCGCTTCGTTACCTTTCATCCCTTTGCTTCCCGCGCGCCCTTTGAGACCTGGATCCTACCTAAGGCCCATCAAGCCTCTTTCGGCTCGATCTCCATGAGTGAGGCCAAAGAATTCGCCAAAGTTCTAAAAACGACTCTCTTCCAATTGTACCAGGGACTGAACAATCCCGCTTACAACTACATCATCCATACCGCCCCCATCAAGGATGAGCACGAGGACTACTTCCATTGGCACCTGCAAATATTGCCCCGCCTATTAACCCCTGCGGGATTTGAACTGGGAACAGGTATTTTCATCAACACCGCCCTTCCCGAAGAAACCGCAGCCTTTATTCGGAACGTGCCGGTTTGATTCGTTCTAT
The DNA here is from genome assembly GCA_029857975.1 of Deltaproteobacteria bacterium. The sequence goes on from JAOUFX010000655.1 coordinate 1,355, forward strand.
TAGCAGGCATCTTCTGGTTGTTTCCCTCGGCCTCCCATTTTTTTTAGCCTCTCCCCGCCGAAAAAATGTGGAAGTCAGGAACTGACCATCAAACCTTTTTTCCTTGACAAGCCCTCCAATTTTTTATAGGGAAAATACAATATATCTGATATCATATGCCGATAATCGATGCAGGAAGCATACCGCTTGGGAAAAATCTCTGACCTCCAACTCCTTAAAGACAAGGTCTATGAAGTCCTTAGGGTGATTTTTTAAGCCGGTCATAGGCAGGGGTTGATCATGGAGTTTGACTGCATCCTCGAAGCTTGATAGGAGGAAAGGCAATGAGCCCTGGGGAAAAAGATCGATCTGCAGTCGGCCTACCTAAATATGGCGACCCAGGGAAAGGAATTGGACTTCCTCAAGATATTAAGAAGTCTCTCTTGGACGATCTTGGCGATTTAATCGCCATAGACACCTCCAACCCGCCGGGAAAGGAATTGGAGGCGGCAAAACTCGTTCACGCCCGTATGGCTTCCCTGGGGGCATTTGGCAGCCTGCAAGAGTTCTCCCCCGGGCGGGGAAACGCGGTCTGCAGGATTCCTTTTCACCGGGCGGAGGAAGGACCCTGTTTGATCTTTAACAGTCATCTGGACGTGGTTCCCGCGGGAGAAACTCCTTGGACTCATCCTCCCTTCGAACCGCGAATCATTGGCGACCGCATATATGGGCGCGGCTCCTGTGATGCCAAAGGCAGCGTAGCCGCCATGATGGCCGCGGTACGTCTATCCCTGTCGGCGGCCGAAACCTTGCGGGGAGAGCTCATCCTGACAGCTGTAGCCGCTGAAGAAACGGGGGGCCTGGGGACCCAATTCTGGCTGAAGAACCGAGGGAAGGATTCCCGTCCCGCAGTGGCGATTGTCGGCGAGCCGACGAGTCTTAAACCGTTTATCGCCCACAAAGGGGTAAGCCGCCGCAAGTTGTCCGTGCAAGGACGAAGTGCCCACTCCTCCAATCCTGCCCAAGGACGCAATGCCATTTACCCGATTGCTCGCCTGGCCCTGTTTATCGAGGAATTGAATGAACGGCTGGGTGCCAAAAAGCACCCCCTACTCGGTTCCCCGGTGGCCAGTGCCAATGTGGTCCGGGGGGGAGTCAAGGACAATGTCATCCCCGATTATTGCGAACTGCAGATGGATCGGCGTCGGATTCCAGGAGAGGGAAGCGATCAATTCGACCACGAAATCAATGAATGGATCCAGAGCATGGCAGTTAGGGACCCTTCCTTCCAGTGCCAAGTAGAAGTCCTGGGGATGGATAAGGAGCCGGTGGCCATCTCGCCGGAGGAACCGATTGTTCGAGCAGTCATCGAGACCATTTACGAGGTGACCGGTCGCAGAGAATCTCCCCGGGGACTGATCGCCGCTACGGATATGACCTTCCTGGTGCATCAGGGGAATATCCCCTCGGTCATTCTGGGTCCTGGCAACTCCTCCCATGTCGTTGATGAATCCGTGGAAATCAGCCAGTTGGAAAAGGCGGCCCTAATTTATGCCCATTTGATGCGGAGGATTTTAAGCGCTGCAGGCTCGCCAGGCTAATTAAATTGTATAG
>JAOUFX010000025.1 GCA_029857975.1 Deltaproteobacteria bacterium
TAAAATTATTTCTACATCCCAAATTAAGCGATTTTTTTAAACCAACGAGAACACGGAGATTAATTTCATAGTTAAAAAACCAAAATAAGCTCAATTCTTTCTCTGGGTTCTCATATAATTAATTCCTCAGATAAAATGTTTCATTGTTTTCACTTAACGAGTACACAGAGTTAAGTAACGAAAAGGAGTTTATTCCCTTGATTTATCTAACTTTCCTCTGTGCCCTCTGTGGTAAATCGCCTTTTTGAGGTACATGAAATTTCGGAGACATTTTTTTGACAGGTCCCGGGAGGCGGCGTTAACTCGCGGCAAAGGAAATGGGGAGAGATTTGGGAAAATGGTAAGGAGGTCTTGGGGATATTATTAGAAAGTTCAAGGTCTCAAGACACCCTATGAGGAACCGCAAGAATCCCTTTCCGCAATCAATTTCACTCTTTTCCCGTCTATCTCGACCGTGGTCTTGGAATAGGTGAACTTGCCGATAATCTTTCTCCCCCGAAAATGGATAACGTCAAGCCCGCGTCTTCGCTCTGGCTTCCCTTCGAATCCTTTTTCGTTCGACGGCCAATCGAGCTGCCATTGATAAAGGACCTTCTGCTCGGCTTCATCGATAAATAAATCTTCGGCCCTGAATCGAAATCCCCCATGATTCTTAAACCAGGGTTCCCATGCCTGGCGCAGAGCCTTCTGCCCTCGGGCTTTTCCCCCTGTCCAATTCTCAAATAATACATCTTCATGAAAAAGGTCCATGACTCCATTTAGGTCATGTTCATCCCAGGCCTGATTCCATTTTTTTAAAATGGCTTTGATCTTTTCCCTGGAAAGCATGTTCCTACCTCCTTTTCAATAACGTTAGTAATTTTATCCAATGATTTTAACCAAAAAGATTCCGACCATGGTAAGCGCTATGATTATTTTGCCTATGGACCCCCCGAGAAAACCAACCAAAGTCCCCAGCCCGATTTTTAGGGAGGCATGCCAATCCCGGCCGTGCAGGAATTCCATCAGGAGCGCGCCGATAAAGGAGCCGATAATAATTCCCAGGATTCCACCGCTAAATAGACCTATGATTCCCCCCAGAAAGGCACCGATCATGCCCCACCGGCTGGCTCCAAACTTCTTCGCCCCCATGATGGAGGCCAAGTAATCCAGGATTTGACTCAGAATCGTAAAGACCAGAAGAATTAACAAAGTCCCCCAGGTTACCACCAAAAAATCTGTATGCCAGGCATAGATGAAAGCGCCGAGTAGAATCAAGGGAGACCCAGGAATAAAGGGAAGAACGGAGCCGATAAGGCCGATGAGCATCAGGGCTATAGTTGCCATTATGATGATCGTACTCATAATTATATAGGATAACGGAATTTTATTCAGATAGCAAATCGGCAAGGTTTTGAATGTAAAATAAATAATTGGATGCCTTAAGTCAAGCAACATCTTAATTTCAGAAGAATATTTTTTAAAAGTGTGTTAAAGACTTAAGAAAATGGAGCAGAAAGGAGGAAGCCCATGGACATAAGAAACCTGAGAATAAACGGTGAACGCCTAAAAAGTACATTGGAAAGAATGGCGGAAATCGGAAGAACTCCTGGAGGTGGGGTTCACCGCTTGGCCCTGTCAGATGAAGATAAGCAAGCAAGGGATTTATTCATAAAATGGCTGCGGGAAATCGAGTTGGAAGTCGCGGTGGACGAAATGGGCAATATTTTTGGCCGGCGGGCCGGAAAAAAAGACAACTTGCCTCCCGTAATGAGCGGTTCCCATATCGATTCCCAGCCTAAGGGAGGCCGTTTTGATGGGATTTTAGGAGTCATGGGAGCCCTGGAAGCCATGCGCACGATCCAGGAAAACAAAATTGAAAACACCAGGCCCATCATGATCGTCGATTGGACGAACGAAGAGGGCTCCAGGTTTTCACCGGCGATGGCGGGTTCCGGGGTTTGGACAGGAAAATTGGAAAAAGATTGGGCCTATGCCCGCAAGGATTTTCATGGAAAAAAAATTGGAGAAGAGCTGGAGAGGATTGGATATAAAGGCCAAGCTTTGGCTAAGCGGTGGCCGGTATATGCCTATTTTGAATTACATATCGAACAAGGACCTATCCTGGAAAAAGTGGGCAAGAAGATCGGGATTCCTCAGGGTATTGTAGGTATCCGCTGGTACGATGTCTTCATCGAGGGAAAAGCGAACCAGGTTGGCCCAACTCCCATGGAAGGCAGGAATGATGCGCTGTGCTCCGCCGCAGAGATGATCTTGCAGGTAGAAGCTTTACCGGCCCAAATGGGGGGAAATATGGTTGCGACCGTTGGAGAAATCCATAACGATCCCAATTCCAGGAACATCATTCCAGGCCAAGTCCATTTTACCGTTGATATTCGCTCTTGGGATGACCCACTCACAGATCGGGCTGAGGGAGAATTGCAAATCGGTTTCCAAAAAATCGCTACCAAAAGGAATTGCCCTGCCCGGATCGAGAAGATCTGGAAAGTAAAGCATACCCCATTCGATGAATCCCTTGTAACCCAAGTTGGAAAAATAGCCGCACAACTCGGCTATTCCAGTTATTCTTTAGTCAGCGGAGCCGGGCATGATGCCACTTATATGAGTCAGGTGGCCCCCACCGCCATGATATTCGTTCCGAGTATCAGGGGACGAAGCCATGTTGAAGTAGAAAATACACGATGGGAAGACTGCGAAGCCGGTAGCAATGTTCTTCTGCACTGCATCTTACAGTCTGCCCTATGAGTAGTTCGGAGTCATGAGTTCAAAGTTCGGAAATTTTAATTTGGATTTTTGAATTTGGGGCTCGGGTGTTTGAATTTTTTAAAACTCCCGACTCCGAACCATTTTTTCGCCAATCTGAATTTGACAGAGGATTGAGGAGGTGCTAATCTTTTTTTACTATGCCCCCGAAAAAACTCTATATTAAAACATTCGGTTGCCAGATGAACGTTTACGACTCGGAACGTATTGCCCATTTGCTGGCCGCGAAAAATTACCAGCTGGTTGAGAATCCTTCCGAAGCGGATTTGGTCTTCCTAAATACCTGTAATGTCCGCGAGAAGCCGGAGCAAAAAGTCTATAGTGCTCTGGGCCGATTGCGGGTTCTAAAAAAAAAGAAATCAAAGATGATCATTGGTATCGGCGGCTGTCTGGCCCAGCAGGAAGGTGAGGCTTTTCTGCAAAGTTTTCCCCACGTTGACTTTGTAGTGGGAACGAAAGAAATCAGCCGGATCGCTGAACTCCTTAATGACCTGGAAGCTTTCGGTAAACGAGGCCTTGCCGTGAACCTCAGCGGCCGACTGGATCCTTATGCTACGCTTCCCTTTTCTCTTCCTTCTTCTTCCACGGTTGTAGCTTTCGTCTCCATTATGCAGGGATGCGATAACTTCTGCTCTTTTTGTATCGTTCCCTATGTCCGGGGTAGGGAGGTAAGTCGAGCCAGCCAGGAGATCTTAAAGGAAATCCAATCCCTTGCATCCCAGGGAGTTAAAGAGGTTACCCTGCTTGGACAGAATGTGAACTCCTACGGCCAGACGTCGCCGGGAGATTTGGATTTCGTGGAGCTTTTAAAGGCGGTCCAGGAAATTGCCGGTATAGAGCGCATCCGTTTTACTACTTCGCATCCCAAAGACCTTTCCACCCCCCTGATCAAAGCCTTCGGCAAGTTCCCCAAACTTTGTGAACACATCCATCTCCCTCTACAAAACGGATCTGCCCGCATCCTGCAACGAATGAACCGGGGGTACTCCCCCGGATTTTACCTGGAGAAGATTAAAGACCTTCGTCAGTCCTGCCCGGGAATCAGCGTCACCACCGATATGATCGTAGGATTTCCGGGGGAAGAAGAAGAAGACTTTCACGCCAGTATGGAGATGATCGAGAAGGTCCAATTCGACGATCTTTTTTCTTTTAAATATTCAGATCGACCGGGTACCCGGGCCACTCTCTTTAATGAAAAAGTTCCAGAAGGAATTGCCCAGCGCAGGTTGGTAGAGTTGCAGGCTCTACAGAGGAAGATTACCTGGAAGCGGAATAAGGCCTGGGAAGGAAAAGATGTGGAAGTATTGGTGGAGGGACGAAGTAAAGCCAATCCCGAGGAGAACATGGGCAGGACACGCACCAACCACATCGTCAATTTTCCGGGAAAAACTCTAACCTCAGGGGCGATCGTGCAGCTTAGAATTCAAAAGGCTTACGCCCACAGCCTGCGGGGAGAAGAAATTTTATGATTGACCTCCACACTCACAGCCTTTTTAGCGATGGGGAGCTTTTACCATCGGAGTTGGTCCGCCGAGCTTCGGTCATCGGCTGCCAAGCCGTGGCGATAACGGATCATGCGGATTCTTCCAACCTCGATTGGGTAATTCCCAGGGTGGTTCAAGTTTGCCGGGATCTAAACCCCCACTGGCAGGTACGAGCCATACCCGGTGTGGAGCTCACCCACATTCCTCTCGATCTCATTTCCCCCTTAACGGTTCAAGCCAGGTCCTTGGGGGCCCAGATCGTTCTCGTCCACGGTGAAACCGTAGTTGAACCGGTGCCGCCGGGTACCAACCAGCGGGCCATCGCTGCCGGAGTTGATATTCTGGCCCATCCCGGTTTGATCACCGAAGAAGAAGTGGTCCTGGCCAGAGAGAAGGGGGTTTTTTTAGAGATCACGGCGCGGAAGGGGCACAGCCTGACCAACGGGCATGTGGCCCGCCTGGCTAAAAAAGTAGGAACTTCCCTGGTCTTAAATACCGATACCCACGCACCTGAAGATTTGATCTCCCGGGACTATGCCTTAACAATAGCTCGGGGAGCCGGTCTTACGAACGAGGATTTCGAGCGCATGATGAAAAACGCCTGGAAAATTCTTGACCGGATGAGTTGACCCCTTCGGCAACGTCACGTCCCGCCTTTTAAGGCGAAGTAAAGAATTGTCGCTCAGGGTCAACTCCGAGCAAGCCTCAATTTTTAGACCGAAGAGTCGTAGGGTTGACCTCAACAGCTTGCGGACTTGCTTCACGTCCGAAATTCAGATTTGATTCTCAAGCCCATGTCCGTGGCTTCTTTCTTTTCGCCGATCTCTTCCATCTTGATACGCAGTCTCAGGTCATTCGAGCTATCCGCATAGGCAATGGCGTTGTCGTAGTCAATGGTTCCCTGCCGGTAAAGGTCGAAGATGGATTGATCGAAAGTCTGCATGCCTTCCAGATTTCCTTCCGCCATGGCTTCTTTTATGAGTTCGATCTGCGCTTTTTGGACAAGGTCCTTGACCCGGGGGGTATCCAGGAGAATTTCCACGGCGGCGACCCGCATTCCATCGATACGGGGGATCAATCGTTGGGAAATGATGGCCCGGAGATTCAGAGAGAGCTGCAAATAGATTTGCATGTGCCTTTCCGACGAGAAAAAATTCATGACGCGCTCAATCGTTTGATTGGCGTTATTGGCATGAATGGTTCCCAGGCAAAGGTGCCCGGTTTCCGCGTAATCAATGGCCGCTTCCATTGTCTCGACGTCCCTGACTTCACCGATCAAGATCACATCCGGAGCCTGGCGTAGAGTGTGTTTTAAGGCGCTGCCATACCCATGCGTGTCGATTCCAATTTCCCTTTGGGTAATGATGGATTTTTTATGGGTATGGACAAATTCTATCGGATCTTCAATGGTGACGATGTGACCTGGAGCGTTGGAGTTGCGGTAATCGATTAAAGCCGCCAGAGTAGTGGATTTCCCCGAACCTGTCCGACCGGCGACCAGCACCAGGCCTCGCTTGGTCATCGCAATATTTTTGAAGATCTGCGGCAAGCCGAGATCCTCTATCGTCTTGATATAAATCTTAATATGCCGCATGACCATCCCGAAAAAACCGCGTTGACGAAAGATGTTTACCCGAAACCGCCCGAGATCCGGATAGGCAACGGCCAGGTTCATTTCCCATCTGCGGGCAAAGTACGTTTTCTGGATCTGGCTCATGAGAGAGAAGGCCATGGTTTCGGTTTCTTCGGGAAGGTATTTACGACTCCCCCAGGGGGCAACAACTCCTTCGACCCGGTACATGGGGGGGCTGTCCACCGTGATATAAAGGTCGGAAGCATCCCGCCTGACCATTTCTTCCACAAGCTCACGAATGTTGGTACTCATTCCCGTAACCTCCTTACGAGTTGAAAACGCTCGGGCTGCTGGCAAAATAGAAACACTGCTCTTTGTCTACGATGCCCCTACTTACCAGCTCTTTCAGGGATTGGTCCAGGGTCATCATGCCGAATTTCTGGCCGGTCTGGATCGAGGAAGGAAGCTGAGCCACCTTGCCTTCCCGGATGAGGTTGCGCACCGCTGGAGTGCCGATCATGATCTCCAGGGCCGGAACGAGCCCCCGTCCATCTCGACGCTTCAGGAGCACCTGGGAAACAATGGCTTGGATAGATTCAGCAAACTGCGCCCGAACCTGGTCCTGCTGGGCTCCCGGAAAAACGTCAATGATCCGGTCGACGGTTTTCGACGCCCCGCTGGTGTGCACGGTGGAGAAAACCAGGTGGCCGGTCTCGGCTGCGGTTAACGCCAGAGAAATGGTCTCCAGGTCGCGCATTTCTCCCACCAGGATAATGTCCGGATCCTCACGGAGGGCGCTGCGCAAAGCATTGGCAAAACTGTGGGTATGAGCACCGAGTTCCCGTTGGTTGATCAAGCATTTTTTGGATTCGTGGACGAATTCGATGGGGTCTTCGATGGTAATGATGTGGCCTTTGAGGGAATTGTTGATGATATCGATCATAGCCGCCAGGGTGGTGGATTTTCCGCTCCCGGTGGGGCCGGTAACCAGAACCAGGCCCCGCTCGTTCTTCGTGACCTCCCGGAGGGTTTTGGGTAAACCCAATTGTTCCAAGGTCAAAATTTTCGAAGGAATAACCCGAAAGACGATTCCTTCTCCCCGGGCCTGGCGAAAGGCATTGACCCTGAAGCGGGCAACTCCTTTCAGGTCGATAGAAAAATCTAATTCGTGAGTTTCCTCGAATCGCTTCCGCTGCTGGTCATTGAGGATGTCATAGAGCATCATATGCAAATTTTCCTTAGATAAAGAAGGCATCTCAATGCGCTTCATCTCGCCGTGGATCCGAACCATAGGCGATTCCCCAGCGCTTAAGTGCAGGTCGGAGGCGTTTTCTTTTTGCACGAAGATTAAAAGTTCAGAAATGTCCATTTTTTCGTTCCTCCTGAGGGAAAAAACAGTTTTATTACACTGGAAAAAACTAAAAATGTCAAGTGAATTGATAACGAACCGTAGGTCACTTAAATTAATTTGGACACAGATTTTCACGGATAAATACAGATAACTATTTTCTGTATTTTTTGCATTGAATATCCTTAAAATCTGTGTTCATCTGTGTCCAATATGGAATTCCTATACAATAAATTTATCGACCGGTTGATTCAATTTCTTTATATTAATAATATTTTTCGGCCCCCGGAGGGGGGAGATCGTTGTACTGGACAAGAGGTACGGGTTATGCCATGGACTATGGTCAGCGTTGATAAACCCAGATAGATACCTAACGGAATCCCGCTAAAAAGGGGAGAAAGAAATTGAAATAAGAAACCGATGTGTTAAAATAGAATGCGCGCGGAGCAAACGATTAGCCATGAACGACACCTTGGATCTCTGGATAGACAATTTTTTGCACCACCTAACCGTGGAAAAAGGGTTGAGCCGGAATACGCTCGAAGCGTACGCCCGGGATCTTCAGGGATACGCTTTTTTTTTACGGGAACGCGGTATCGCTAACGTTGAGGGCAGTTCGGTCGAACATGCCATTGGATATTTCCGCCATCTGCGGGGAAAAGGCCTCTCGGCCAGGAGCCAAGCCCGAGTCCTTTCCGCCCTAAAGGGTTTTTATAAATTTCTTGTGGAGGAGCGGGCTGTAGAGGAGAATCCCCTGCGTCGCCTGCGGACCCCTAAGCTCACCCCCAAGCTTCCTTTGGTGTTGTCCTCCGTTGAAGTGGAAAATTTAATACAGCAGCCTGACCCCTTTATGCCTTTGGGAATCCGTGATCGGGCGATGCTGGAGCTTCTTTATGCCACGGGTCTCCGAGTCTCCGAGCTGATTCACCTTTCGCTGAATGATTTGAACCTGGAAGTGGGCTATGTGCGGACCAAAGGGAAAGGATCGAAAGAGCGGATCGTACCCATCGGGGGAGCTGCTCGCCGGGCACTGCAGGGCTACCTAAAAGGGCCCCGGAGTGTTATGGCTCAGAAGTCAACCCAGGCCACTCTGTTTCTCGGAAGGGGAGGGCGAGGGATCACTCGCCAGGGATTCTGGAAGATTCTGCGGAAGCATGCTCAAGCCGCGGGGATTAACAAGCGCATCACGCCCCATATGCTGCGTCATTCTTTCGCCACGCATCTTTTGGAAAGAGGAGCTGACTTGAGGTCCGTTCAATCCATGCTCGGGCATGTGGACATCGCTACCACCCAGGTATATACCCATGTTTCCCGGCAACACCTGAAACAACAGCACCAGAAATATCACCCCCGGGGTTGAAATCATGGACGTGATCACCACGCACATCAACGCGGACTTCGATTCCCTGGCCTCTATGTTAGCGGCCAAGAAGCTTTATCCCCAGGCTGCCATGGTCTTTCCGGGCTCCCAGGAGAAAAACCTGCGGGATTTTTTCATTCAGTCGACTTTCTATGTTTTTGAAACCGAACGCATTAAGAACATTGACCTGGACAAAGTCCGGCGGTTGATTCTGGTAGACACCCGCCAACCGGGAAGAATCGGAAAATTCGCCAAATTGGCTTTGCGCCCCGGAATGGAAGTGCATATATTTGACCACCACCCGGCCTCTCCGGAGGACCTTCGCGGAAAAACAGAACACGTTCGTGAGGTGGGGGCTACGGTAACGATTTTGACCCAGATCCTAAAAGAAAAAAGAATTTCTCTTACGCCTGAGGAAGCCACAGTCATGGCCTTAGGCCTCTATGAGGATACAGGATCGTTTACCTTTTCTTCGACGACGGTGGAAGACTATGCGGCAGCGGCTTTTTTGCTTTCCCAGGGTGCCAACTTGAATATGGTATCCAACATGATCACCCGCGAACTCACCTCGGAACAAATTTCCTTGCTTAACGAACTGATCCAAACCGCAACCCGCTACGTGGTAAAAGGTTTGGAGATTGTGATGGCCAAAGCTTCCTCCGATAAATACGTGGGCGATTTTGCCCTTTTGGTGCACAAGTTAAGGGACATGGAAAATATCCCTGTCCTCTTCGCCTTAGCCGAGATGGAGGATCGGATTTATTTTGTGGCCCGGAGCAATCTGGACGAGGTCAACGTGGGGGAAATTGCGGCAGCTTTTGGCGGAGGAGGACACCCCACGGCGGCTTCCGCTACCATCAAGGGGATGAACCTTCCCCAGGTGGAAGAAAAATTGCTGAACTACCTGGAGGGGCGGATCCATCCCGTAAAGCTGGCCCGCGACCTGATGTCCTTTCCCGTTAAAATGGTGGAAGCCACCGAGACCATCGAACGAGCGGGCGAGCTCCTCACCCGCTATAATATCAATGTCCTACCGGCGATGGAAAAGGGTAAGGTCGCCGGCTTGATTTCCCGGCAGATTATCGAAAAAGCTTCCTTCCATGGGTTCAAAAACTCACCGGTGCGGGATTATATGAGCAGCGAGTTCGCTACGGTCCATCCCCGAACGACGCTGTCTAAAGTTCAGGACCTGATTGTGGGAAACAACCAGCGTTTTCTTCCTGTGCTGGAAAGGGACAAGCTGGTGGGAGCCATCACCCGGACGGATTTGTTACGCTGGCTATACATCAGCGCCAATCGGCCCCCTCACGCTTTTGTCGAACAGAACCTTTCCATGATCCAGCCGAGGAAGAAATGGATTCTCCAGCTCATGGAAGAGCGGTTGCCTCCCGGCGTGCTCACTTTACTAAAGAGCATTGGACAAAAAGCTGAGGAAATGGATTCCCAGGTTTACGCGGTAGGAGGATTTGTACGCGACCTAATCCTGCGTTACGAAAATTATGACATTGACGTTGTGGTGGAAGGAGACGGCATCCGCTTGGCCCAAACCTTGGCTCAGGAAGAAAAAGGCGCAATCCAGGTGCACAAAAAATTTGGGACGGCCACCTTGCTTTTTCCCCAAGGCCACCGTCTCGACGTGGCCACGGCCCGCCTGGAATATTATGACCATCCGGCTGCTTTACCGCGCGTGGAACATAGTTCCATCAAATTGGATCTTTTCCGTCGCGACTTTACGGTGAACGCATTGGCCATCCACTTGCAACCCCGACACTTCGGAGAGCTGATTGATTTTTTTGGGGGTCAGAAAGATATCAAAGAGCGGCTCATCCGGGTCCTCCATAATTTGAGCTTCGTAGAGGATCCTACCCGCGTCTTTCGGGCTTTGCGTTTCGAGCAGCGCATCGGCTTCCAAATCGCCAAACATACGCATATGCTCATGGAAAACGCGGTGCGCATGGAATTAATCAGTCAACTCTCCGACCGGCGACTTTTTCGGGAATTAACCCTCTGCCTTACAGAGGACAAGCCTTTCACCGTAATTAAGCGGTTGAGTGATTATGGTATTTTGAAAATTTTTCATACCAAATTGAAAGCGGATCGCGGCGTTGAAAATTTATTCCAGAGGCTGGACGGCGTACTGTCCTGGTATAATCTTTTATTTACCGGAGAGCGCTACGAGAAGTGGTTGGTAGCCTTTCTGGGACTGGTGGACCACCTCTCCGAGAAAGAAATTCAAGAACTTCTGAACCGGCTTTCCCTCTCGGAAAAATTTCGCACCACTTTCCTGCAGCACAGGCGAATGGCGATCCAGGTGGTCGAGCAGCTTTCTCGTTCATCTTCCCCGGGCCGAAGCGATATCTATTTTCTCTTGCATCCCTTACCCACTGATTTTTTACTTTACGCCATGGGGAAGACCGAATCCGAGGAAGTTAAAAAAGCTCTCTCTCTCTACTTTACCGGGTTGAAGCCCACCCGGGTTTCCTTGAGTGGCCAAGATTTGAGCCGGATGGGTTATACCCCCGGGCCGATCTATGCCGAAATATTCCAGGACCTTTTACGGGCCCGACTCGATGGAAAATTACACAGTCGTCAAGAAGAAATTGAATATGTGCAACAAAAATTCGCTAAACAAGACCATCCTTTAAGAGTATAGATAGGAGAAGCGGTAAATCTTTTTTTCGTAAAAATGATGATTTCGTAAAAAAAGACGTCACTCCCGCGGAAGCGGAAGTCCAGAGGGAATGTAACTGTTTTAAAATACTGGATTCCCGTTTTCACGGGAACGACCAAAAAGAGCATTTTCAGACCTTTTACGAAGTAGCAAGAATGATTACCGGAGGATTTTTGATTCTAAATTTTAACTTAGAAAGGAGATTGACGTTAATAAAATGTCCAAGCAGCGAGTGCTGAGCGGAATGCGGCCATCGGGAAAGCTTCACCTGGGCAATTTGGTGGGAGCTTTAGAAAATTGGAAAAATCTCCAGGAAGATTATGATTGTTTTTTCTTTGCGGCGGACTGGCATGCCCTGACGACGGAATACAACGGCACAGAGATCATCCAAGAAAGCATCCGGGAAATGATGACCGATTGGCTGAGCGTAGGCCTGTCTCCGGAAAAAAGCGTTCTTTTCGTGCAGTCACGGATCAAGGAGCATGCGGAACTCCATCTTCTTCTTTCGATGATCACGCCACTTTCCTGGCTGGAGCGCGTCCCCTCCTATAAAGAGCAACAGCAGGAATTGACCAACCGCGACCTCTCTACGTATGGGTTTTTGGGTTACCCCTTACTCCAGACCGCCGATATCATCATCTACAAAGCCCATAAGGTTCCGGTGGGTATTGACCAGGTACCACACGTCGAACTCTCCCGGGAAATTACCCGGCGCTTTAATTTTATTTATGGCCCGGTTTTTCCTCCTCCGGAACCCCTGCTTACGGAAGTTCCGCGGCTGCTGGGGATCGACGGGCGCAAAATGAGCAAAAGCTATGAAAACGCCATCTACATCGCGGATTCTCCCCAAGAAATCCGCAACAAAGTAGGACAGATGTTTACCGATCCAAACCGGATCAAACGGAATGACCCCGGTAATCCGGATATCTGCAATGTCTTTGCCTTCCACCAGGTGTACAGCTCAGCGGCAACCCTCGAACAGGTTCAGGTAGATTGCCGCCGAGCCGCCATAGGCTGCGTGGAGGATAAAAAAATGCTGGCGGAAAACATTGTGGCCTATCTGTCTCCGATCCACGAAAAACGTCGATGGTATCTTCAAAATCCCGGTTTGGTGGACGAAGTGCTGGAGAACGGCTGCCAGAGAGCCCGGGTG
>JAOUFX010000657.1 GCA_029857975.1 Deltaproteobacteria bacterium
GTAAGAAATTGCGGTATTGTGGAAATCGCGATTTCCGAGATGACTGGCAGGCAGGAACGAGAGCGAAAACGGACCTGTTGGCGGTATGTCTTCCCGAGTTAACCTGTGATAGACAATATTTAACCTGACAGACTTTGTCCGAATACGTCACACTTTCTTCCTGAAATGTTGTTTTTGCGATTTTCCTTCAAGATGCCATCTTTCAAACGTAAATCAGCAAAATTGGATGATAAAAAAAACTACTCATTTTTCGCTTGACATCATGAAATAATTGTCATAAATTACTATTCACCGTTCCTTTCCCTGTCTCAGTAAACCCAACAACTTGACCTCGAACTTCTGGGGGATTTATGAAGTGGGTTTTCCAGAAGTATCCAATATGAAGGCTCCAGGGAGATTCAGAGTTTCCCTTTGGAGCCTTTTAATTTTTAAACTCGCCTAATTTATCAGGGGGTACCATTAACTGAAATGACAAATTTCACCCTGACACTCTGGGTTCAAAGAAAAGGAGGCTGATCATGAAGAAAGTGATACTAATATTAGTATTGGGGCTTATCTTAATGGTTGCGTTTGGACTGGATGCAAAAGCACAAATTCCAAAGGAGGGTACCATTTCAGTCACCTGGGCTTACAGCGGCACATATAAAGCCCTCCCAATGGGAAAGGAGCGTCTTCAGATGACTTTCGAAGTTATTGGTGTAATTATCGGCGACACCAGTGAAGATCTCTTTCACAATGCATCATTCCGCTGTCTCGGATCGTTCCATGCCGTGAAGGGCGAGTTCAATGATGACAGCGGTTTCTGTGTCTGCACACGCCTGGACGGAGATCAAATTTTCTTAACCTATAAAGCTACTGGCAAAGTGGGAGTCAGTGCCAAGGAGACTCACACCATAGTCGGTGGCACGGGGAAATTGGCTGACATACAGGGCAACGCCGAATTTACCAGATTCGGTCTGCGGCGAGCTGCCGAAGGAACTTTTCAGGGTTACTTGAAAGGAAAGGGCCAGTATAAGCTGCCGTGAGCAAAGGGAGAGGAACTTGCATTTTATCGAGGTTGTTATTAGCTGTGCTTCATTTTTATGATATAGGAAGGAAGCAAAAGCGTCAAAGCCAAATTCAATACCCAACTCTCAAGGAGCAGGGCCGTGTTAGAAACGGCCTTGTCTTTTTTATGCATATTTCTATCCGTAAGTGCGCCATGAAAGTGGTGCGTTTTTTTTCAGCGCAGTACTTGCTCGTTCTTGACCGGCACATAATGTGCCCTGTACCGATGGAGGAGATCGGACAGAAGGGGACCGCGAAGCCCTGCCGGGTTCCAACGGCTAGGGTTATCATCAGCAGAGCGGTCCAAAATGTACCGGATTACGGCCATCACCGTAAGGTCGGGCTACCATAGGATGTAGGGTGAGACAACGAATCTGTGTTGGAAGCCTCTGTATTTATGAAATACCTCTCTTCGTAGTGTGATGGCACGGGGGGAAAGTGGCGTGATCCGGGTGGGTTTTATCGTCCCGCCTGGAAGGTACGAATAAGCCCGTACCTGGGAGCAGGCGACTCCTTCTTTCCTGTCTTCCCAGGGCCGCCAGGGGTAAAGCAGGCACCTAAGCATCCGAGGGTTAAGGACGGGAACATGGGAACCGTGCGTGTCTGCCTGCAACGGAGGGCAGGCTATCCGTGGAGGCCGGGGAAGGGCACGTACGGGGCGGAGTCCTCGTAGTAGTCTGAGGGCGGGAAAGCCGTTCACAAGGCGAAGGGGGACAGGAGACCGATAGGTTTTTGAAGCCGGAGGAATCTGTGGACACAGATGCAAGGACCGATAAGGTCTGGTTACTCAACGTGCAGAGAAAACTCTATCAGTGGAGTCGGGAAAACCCCGAAGGGCAGTACCGCGAGCTGTGGGGTTGGATTACCGATAGCCGCAATCTGCAGTGTGCCTGGCGAACGGTTGCCACCAACAAGGGCAAGAGAACGCCGGGCATCGGCGGGGTCACAGAATGCGACGACCCGATTACGCTATGGTCTCTGGAGAGCCGAGTGCGTAACGAAAGGCGCACGCTCGGTTCGGAGAGGGGCTACGGGAGACCGGGGGTTGAGAGACCTTACGGCGCCCGTAGTCTATTCTACTAGCAGTTCTACATAAACCCCACCAAGAAAGGAGGCCAAGATGAGAAACAGGATCTACGGAGCATGGAAGGTATGGATAGTCGGATTCATTTTCATAATGCTTCTTATCCCGTCGGGGGTCCTGGCTCAGGGGAAGGAACCTGTAAAATTCAAATTATTTAGGGCCGATGAATTCAAAGAAATGACCTCTCCTACGCCTGGCAAGATCTATTATGTGGAAACATTAACCGATAAGGAAGGCGCGAAAAATCTTGGTGGAGGTTTTTTTATTACCCCTCCTACCCCCCCTGGAGCAAAACCGACATACCATTATCATAAAAATCGTGAATCGATTATATTGATGCTCAGTGGCGAAGGAACCGCGATGATGGTCGAGGGGCAATCAATTCCCCTTAAACCTGGGGATGCAATTTTTATCCCTTCAATGGTAAAACATATAGTAGTTAACCATTCAGATAAGGAATCTCGATTCCTGGAATTCTTTACCTACCCACCCTTCTGGTCTGATATTATTCGGGTGAAGGAATAACGATCTCAGATAAGAATTATAGTCTGCAAGTGGGTCCTGAAAATATATTTAAGGAAAAGGCAGGGTCGGAAATGGCTCTGCCCTTTTAAGCACATTTCAAGGCATAATCCTCAGCTCGCGAAAGGGTATCGTCCCCACTCTTTGTAGGTGAAGCTGGTAACCAAGGATTGGTACTTATCCCCCTCAATCTTGGTTATGCCTGGCCTTGATCAGTAATAAGCTCAGTCAGACTACTATTTTGATTTTAAAAAGATTCTTCCAGAATTC
>JAOUFX010000656.1 GCA_029857975.1 Deltaproteobacteria bacterium
CAGGAATGAACTCCGGCTGCATTCAGGCGTACCGTCCCACTTTCCCCTTCGATCTTGACGCCCATCTGCCGCAGAAGTCTGGCAATGGTTCGAATGTCGGTCAGGGCCGGTACGTTTTGTAACGTATTCCACCCCTCCACCAAAAGAGAGGCCGCAAAAAGCGGCAGGGCAGCGTTCTTCGCCCCGCTGATGGGAATCTGCCCTACCAGCCGATAGCCTCCTTCAATGATCATCTTTTCCATAGACTCCACTCCGCAAGAATGAAATCAATTAGGACGCAGATTTTCGCAGATTCACGCAGACAAAGAAAAAATGTCTTTAACAATAACCAAATTTATTTTACTCTTTTTTCCTTGGATTTAAAATCTGTACTACTAACATGCAATTTCTCAATATTTTATTAAGCAATCCCCCCCACCCTATCCCTCCCCCTCGAGGGAGGAGGGCTTGCCCTGTGGAGTAAGTTCTTCGACTCCACAGGGTGAAGGAGGGGGTGATTTCTTTTGGTTGCGGCTTTGCCGCGCTGGGTTCATCTGTGTCCAAAAAGGATTGTCCTAAAAAAACATAAACCGCGATTCATCTCTTGCGGGCCTTAAACACCCTTTTGATCCCTGCCAGATCCGGGATAAAATCGAAGGCATCGAGATCCGGGTTTGCTGCGGCAATCTTTCGAACTTCCGGACCTTGCCCTGCGCCGATCTCGGCCAGGAACCACCCTGCTGGCCGGAGAAACTTTCCCACCCTCGGCAGAGCTCGACGAAAGAAAGCCAAACCGTCTTTTCCCCCCTCCAGTGCTACGCGGGGCTCAAAATCGCGGATCTCTGGCGCCAAAGATACAAAATGGCTCCGGGGAATATACGGGGGGTTGGCCAAGATGAGTGCAAATTGACTCCCTTCCTCCAAAGGATCAAACAGATCTCCCGCTAAAAATTGAATGCGTTCTTGGACGCCATTCTTTAAGGCGTTTTCGCGAGCAATGGCGAGGGCCTTTTCCGAAAGATCCGTGGCCACCAACGAGGCCGATGGAAGCTCCTTGGCCAGGGCGATACTGACCGCGCCGCTGCCTGTACCGATCTCTAAAATGCGCCAACTCCGAGTGGGTCGTTCGGCGTCGACCAATAGTTGCAGAGCTGCCGCAACCAACACTTCGGTCTCCGGACGGGGAATAAGAACGTCCGCAGTGACTTTGAAAGTTAGCGACCAGAATTCGCGCTTGCCGACGATGTAGGCCAAAGGTTCACGCGTTAGCCTCCTTTGGATCAGCTTTTTGAATCGGGCCAGCTCCTTGGGTTGGAGCGGCTGATCGAAATGGGTATAAAGCCCTACCCGGTCCATTCCGAGAGATTCAGCCAGAAGAACTTCGGCATCGAGACGGGGGCTGGTTAAACCTTCCTTTTTGAATCTTTCATCGGTCCAGCGGATCAGTTTTAAGATAGTCCACGTATCCCGCGACAATCGCCTTTCCTCAGCGGCTTCGTAAAAAGTCCCCCGTCAAAGCGGGTCACGCCTGGCGCCGGAGAGCTTCCTCCTTGGGGGCTTGCCTTGATGACTTTGCGAGATTTTATTATTATCCGATTATCCAAAATGAGCGATTTTTTTATACCACAGAGAACACGGAGAATCATTTCATAATTTTTCTCTGAGCCCTCGGTGGTGAATCGCCTTTTTTGGGTTTTCATTAATGAGATTTCAGGGCCTGGGCCTGAAAATGGGCATTGAGGGCATCCACCATTTCAGCTAAGTCCCCTTCAAGAACGCTGTCTAAACGGTGCAAGGTGAGGCCCAGACGATGGTCGGTGATCCGATTCTGCGGGAAGTTATACGTACGCACGCGTTCACTACGATCCCCGCTGCCCACTTGGCTTTTCCGCTCTTCAGAGATTTCATTGCGCTGTTCTTCCATTAACTGGTCAAGCAGGCGTGCTCGCAACACTTTCAGGGCTTTGGCTTTGTTCTTGTGCTGGGATTTCTCATCCTGGCAAGTAACCACCATGCCCGTGGGGATGTGGGTAATCCGAACGGCCGAGTCCGTTGTGTTCACGCTCTGCCCTCCGGGCCCTGAAGAGCGATAGACGTCGATGCGCAGATCGTTGGGGTTGATCTCCACTTCCACTTCGTCGGCCTCAGGCAAGACGGCGACGGTGACCGCTGAAGTATGGATCCGTCCCGATGATTCGGTCATGGGAACACGCTGGACCCGGTGGACACCGCTTTCATACTTCAAGCGACTGTAAACCTTTTTCCCTTCGATGAGGGCGATGATTTCCTTAAAACCTCCCAATCCTGTAGGATTCTGACTCATCACCTCCACCCGCCAGCGATTCATCTCGGCGAATTTGGCATACATACGAAATAGGTCGGCGGCGAAGAGGGCCGCCTCCTCTCCGCCGGTCCCAGCCCGAATTTCTAAAAAGATGTTCTTGTCGTCTTTCGGATCCTGGGGCAAAAGGAGAGTCTTGATTTCTTCCTCCAAGGCCGCCTGCCGTTCTTTCAAAGACTGCAGCTCTGCTTTGGCCAGTTCCCTCATTTCTTCATCGGATTCCATAAGCAGGTTATGGCTTTCTTCGATTTCTTCCTCGACCTTTTTATAAGCACGGTAGGTTTCCACCAGTTTGGAGATCCCGGCCCTTTCCCGGGCAAGCTTCTGCATCTCTTTGGGATTCCCTAAAACTTTGGGGTCAGCGAGGAGCTTTCCTAACTCTTCGTAATGATTTTCAACTTCATTCAGTTTTTGGAACATGTCCGCCATTACTTTGGATGCAGATTTTCGCAGAGGTCCGCAGAAAAATCTTTTTTTAAATTAATTTGGACACAGATTTCCACGGATAAACGCAGCTAACTGTTTTATGTATTTTTGGCGTTTAATATCCTGAAAATCTGTGTTCATCTGTGTCCTAAAAATTTTTTTATTTAAAGAATCGGT
>JAOUFX010000658.1 GCA_029857975.1 Deltaproteobacteria bacterium
ATGATAGAAAGCAAGCAAAGCGGATAAGGTTGAATGGAGGAAGCAGAGAAGAAAACTTAAGAAGGTGCTTTATATTCCTTTCGCTATGCTATGGGCTGTGCTCTATGCTTTTTAATCTCAAATTCCGCAATCCGAATTCTGCATTCCGCAATTGGCAGGGCCAACTGTTTTAGGAATGACACCAGTTTTTATGTCTCGTGTCAAGATCAGGCACCGATACGATTTAACTACGTCAATACTTTGGCCCAATTACACATTGTTGATTTTAAATCGGGGTGGGGAAATATGTTCGCTTTTGCATAAGGGACAGCGGCCTGGAGTGCTCAGGCGAGTCCGCTTTTTGAAAGAAAAACCACACTGTTGACAAGAGGCTGGTTCCACAGCAAAGCCCCTGTCATGTGCTGACTTTTCAATATGTATGAGATGATCAAGAACTTCTTTTTCTTTGATCCCGAACAATTTCGAAATCTCTCTCAAATCAAGAGAGTCTCCTTCCAATGCCTCAGCAATTTTCTTCCTCAAGGTTGACATTTTATCTATTTTAAAGCTGACTTCGGAGTTCTACCAGACCCTGCTCATCGATTGACCTAATTGCTCAACGACTTAATGACTCACTGGCTTGATGATGCGGCGAACTTTTTTAGGGATGACAGTGCATGCTCTGTGCGATTTTAACGTTAAAATTGGCGTTCTAAACCTGAAATCAGCCTCCTTTCTTAGAAATGATTAATTCGATCAGGCAGCTAACTTTGTCCGACCCCAGCCCCGCCTACTTAAGTTGTTTTAGAACCCACGTTCCCCCCCGTTTCGGGCCATTTCCCATCCCCTTTGTGTCCCCTTGTTTGAGCAGTTAGAATCTCCCAGCCGAAATGATCTCGCAGCCATTTTTTCAAGCCCGGAACCTCTTCCATCTCTCTTATTGACCGGGGATTTTTCAAAGCGAGAGCATTGATCAAGGCGTTGTTCAAAAGGATTCCCGGCTCCATCCCTAAGTTTTTTGCCCGCATATCCCGCCAGGTGTTTAGTGCTTTGACCCTTTCGCGTAAGAGGGGTGACAAATCCGGCTTTGCCTCCCGGGGGTACACCGGAAGATCTTCATCGGGAATGGCCATGGCCCGGTGAATTTCCTGCAGCAGGCCTGTCCCATATCTGTCGATTTGCTTCCGGCTCAGGACTTTTCCCGTTTCCAATTCTTCAAGGCCCAAAGGTTTTTTCACAGCCAATTCCAGGAGAGGTTCGTTGCGGAGCACCTTGAAGGGGGGAAGATCCGATTTCTGGGCCTGGGCCTCTCGGAATTCCAGCAAAGCCTCCAGAACCGCAAGACTCCTAGGATCCAGGAGAAAAGCCCCTTTCACTTTTAGGTAAAGCGGGGCATGGCTGGGGAGAGTGAATCGGACCTTACTCAGAAATAGGCATTCTTCCTCCACCCAGGATAATCGGCTCTTCTCTTCCAGTTCCTTTTCCAGCATACGGGCCAGGGGAATCAGGTACATGCCGTCTATCGCTGCGTATTCCACCATCTCCGGGGAAAGGGGTCTTTGGGACCAATCGGCCCGCTGATATTTCTTATTCAGCTCCACATGGAACCGACTTCGCAGCAACGCTTCCAGGCCGCTCTCCCGGAGGCCCAGAAATTTACAGGCCAACTGTGTATCGAAGAGGTTCTCGACCTCGAGCCGAAAGTCCCGGTACAGGGAACGGATATCATAATCCGCCCCGTGGAATACTTTGCGGATGCGGGGATTGGAGAAAACGGGGTGTAAAGCGGAAAGATCCCTTAGCGCCAAAGGGTCAATGACATAAGAGGCGGATTCCGTAGCGATCTGGATGAGGCATACCTTTTCGAAGTAGTGGTACAAAGAGTCCGCTTCCAGGTCAACCCCGATGATTTTGACCCGACCCAGAATCCGGGCAAGCCCTTCCAGGCGTGGCAGGGTCTCGATCCATTCATAGGAAAATTTATTTCCATCCATCCTCTTACGCGCTTTCTTCCATCATGGTTTTGGCCTTACCGCTCTGCTGTGAGGCCCGCCTCCATTTATTTAAATAATCTTGTTAATTTTTGCGGGCCTGACCCAACATTCCTTACAGTATTTTTTTAACCCGGCCAATTTCACCACTTTCTAGGCGAACTTTAATACCATGGGGGTGAGTAGGAGATTTCGTCAGAATGTCTCTCACTATACCTTCGGTTAGCTTTCCAGAATGCTGGTCTTTCTTTAATACAATTAAAACCTGTAAGCCTGCTTTCACATTTGCACGATTTGTACCGTCCATGCTTCCACTTTCGTTAAGGACTATTTTAACCTCAAATTTGCAGCCCTACGCCCCAAATTGCGCATATTTTTCTCCAAGAAATTTACCAATGGAAAAAATGGAAATTTGACCCCTGTCCTTCCTGACGCCATGCCCCCAGCACCATGCGCCAGGCAGTGTATTAATCGGATTGGGAAAACTTTCTTATGGATGACACTGCGATTGCAAAATCAAGGACAAATATTTGACCCCATTAATCTTACCGGATCATGGACACTGTCCAACCTACCTGTTCTGCTTCTCCTTCTTCATTTTTCTCTTTTCCTTGAGGCTTTTCTGTGGCGCCTTCTTGGTTTCCTTCATCCCTTTGCTTTTCTCTTTCATAACACCCTCCTCTCTTCAGTCTTTCTATGTATTGGTCCTTCCCGCTTATGAAAAAAAGGGGAACGACCACCTCAATTTCTGTCTCTTTTGGCTTTGCTCTCTGCCTACCTGCTGCAGTCAGCCGTTATACTAACAGGAATAGGCCAACTTTTCTACGGAATGAACCCGGAGCAATTTCTCTCCCTACTTTAGGACTTCAAGCAACGTCCCAGGATCCCTACAAATCCACCCCAACCCTACTTTCCATAGGGGGACGAGAGGGGGATGATGGACTTA
>JAOUFX010000659.1 GCA_029857975.1 Deltaproteobacteria bacterium
ACCCCCGGAGGAGTCGGCCATGCTGAAGAGCTGGAGACGTCGCATATGATGCACATCTTTTCGGAATTAGTGGATATCAAGAAAGCAGTGAAGAACTTGCCCATGAAGAAAAAATTTCATGTCATGGACCCATACGTCATAGCAGATCGCGCCTTTACGCCCTCCACCCTGGAGGGGTTTCGCCAGGCCACCGAGCCCAGCGGCGTCACCGGTGATCCAACCCTTTCCACCGCGGAAAAAGGCCGGCGCCTGCACAAAGCGCTGGTGGATAATTTAGTTGAATTGATCCAGATGGCCCGAAAAGAAAAAGTAGTCCTGAAGCCCGTTACCCCAGTTTTTTGAAACAGGAGGTTGGCCGGGAAACCCTTTCCATAAAGGCAGATAACGGATCGTTCGGCCCCGGTTTGCCCGAGGGTCTTGTTCAATAAATGTCAATAAATTTTTGATGTCGCTGAAAGCCGGGTTTCTCGAGAATTTTCCCGTTCATATTTCTGGCCGCCTTGAAAAATTTCAGATGAGGGAAACGACCCCCACGCCCGGGATCAAGGCCGGAATAAAATCGTTCTCAATTCCTCATCGGAGGGGTTACCTTTTCACTCCTGGGGATTTATGGGCTTCTGGTCCTGGGGTGAATCTTCTTGATAATCTTGGGTCCCCTCTGGAAAGGTGCTGGTTGCCTTGACGGAGTAATGATCCCGCTGCATCATCACCTGACGCTCAGGCTCTTTCTTGGGAGTATCCTGTTGGCGGGTAAAGAGATAGGATTGCCCCACGATAAAACCCGCGCAGAATAGAACAAATATACCCAAAAGGATCGTTTCCATAATTGATTCCTCTTTCTTATGAATAAGATTTCGGCCTTTGGCCGCTCCTACACCGGGAAATCCGCAGGTCAATTCCAGCCTTCGGAAAAAACCGACCCTGAAACCTTCTTTTTACCCTTTTTGCCTAAAGCCGGTTAAAAAGGAAGACAACGAAGATATTTTAATTCCGAACGGGGGATTTATCAAGAAATTATTCTCTTTTCTCCTCTTTCCCGTTGACAAGCCAAAAGCTTTTTCCTATATTTACCCCTACGGATTTTGTTTTCTTGTCCGGTTTTGATCTTCTGGTCGACGACCCAGGAATGGGAGAAGAAGCAAATTCAAGATGGCCCCTGAATTGAGGTCAAAAAGGAGAAAGTCCGCCTGGATGCCAATGGCTAAAGTTTTCCTGGCAGTTATTTTTTTTCTTTTTAGGCCGGATTTTTTACCCGCCCAGGAGGGGGGCGGGAGGTACATCGATGAAACATTGCAAATGGAGCTGGCAGACCAGTTTTTTAAGGAAGGAGACTTTTATGGGGCCATTCGGGAGTACAAACGTTTCCTTTTTTTCTTCCCCCATAGTGCCAGAGCCGAAGAAGCGCAGTTGAAGATCGCCAAATCCTATTCCAACGAGAATAAGTGGGACGAAGCCATATCGGCCTGCGATGACCTGATGAAAAAGTTTCCAGCCTCTCCGCTGAAAGCTGAGGCTTTCCTGCTCAAAGGGTTTGGATTTGCAGGAAAAAGGCAGTATCCCCAGGCGCGGTTTTTTTTCGAGAAGGCCCAGGAGGTTTCTCCCGGTACGCTCATTGCGGATGAAGCCCAGTTGCGGATTGCCCGCACGTACCTGAAAGAAGAAAAATGGAAAGAAGCTGCCGAGGAATTTCGCAAGGTTGACAAAAATAGCCAATTGTATCCCAAGGGTGAACATTTGGCTCAAGGGTTAGACCGGATTCAGGAGGTACCCCAAAAATCTCCACTGGCTGCGGGGGTTCTGTCAGCCCTGCTTCCCGGGGCAGGGCAAGTATACTGTGAGCGTTACGGGGAGGCTGCTATCGCTTTCCTTCTCAATGCAGTCTTCATCTGGGGGATGGTGGCATCCTTCGAGCGCGAAGATTACGTGGTTGGAGGAATCTTGACCTTTTTTGAATTGGGGTGGTATAGCGCGAACATCGTCAACGCGGTTAATAGGGCCCGCAAATACAACCGAGAAAAGAGACTGGATTACATTGACGACCTTGAAAGGGGGAGCCACCCTTCCACAGGCCTCTCTCTCCAGAGGAAAACTCCACTGCTTGTTTTGCATTATGCCTTTTAGCTTTCCTTTGGAAACCCAGGAAGCTTTGGCCCATGAGTAAGAATACAGACCTGAGTTCTGATTGGCCCAAGGAGACAATAGCATGAAGAGGAGCTGGCATCTTTGGTTATTGATCATTTCTGTCGCTTTTTCCGCAATCCTGAGTCAAGGGTGCGGCAGCGCATATATGCGCAACCGGCTCAATGATGGCTTGGACATCCTTGATCTGGGGATCACCGTGACGCCCCGCAAAGAACCGGATTTCGCGCTCTTTTTTGATTTCTTCAATTTCTTGCCCTTTGGGTATGCCGACGTGAACGGCAAACTTCTCGGACTCGGCAACCGCCAGGTAGGATACTCGGATTTTGAGATTCAAGCCTGGGGTCTCTTGGCCTGGGGCCAGAAGAAATACGGTACGGGCAAGTTCAATCCCGCCGATCCCCATCAGGCACGAATCAACCAGCCCGATCTGACCGAAAGGCAAAAATACGACGTCGGCTTCGTCGGTTCCTTCGCCGGCAAGAATCCACCCCCGGAGCTGTGGTTCATGGATTGCGGCCCCCGGATTATTCACCTGGGATGGATCGGCCTCATTGAAACCAGCCGGTGGGCGGATCTGATCGATTTCGTCCTGGGATGGACGACGCTGGACATTCTGCGCGATGACTTAGAAAAATGAGGGAGACAGAGATTAAAGACTCCGCCGAGGCCAAGAGTCTGGGGACCGGTTCTTATCTTCATTTCGCATTCTTCCTCAAGACATCCCGGCTGGCCCACGCCCATGCCGCCGATTTCCCTTTCGTTGGGGAGCG
>JAOUFX010000660.1 GCA_029857975.1 Deltaproteobacteria bacterium
TATCCCGGGTTGTTCCGGGGATGGGGGTGACAATGGCGCGCTCTTCTCTGAGGAGGGAATTCAGCAGACTGGATTTTCCTACGTTGGGTTTGCCGACGATTACCGTCGCAATCCCTTCCCGAAAGATTTTGCCCTCCTGGTACGTGTTGCCAAGCACATCCAAGCGGTCTTGGGTGTTCTGAAGGCGCCGGAGGATTTCCTGCGGATCGATATCAGGAATTTCTTCTTCGGGAAAATCGACGCTGGCCTCAAGCAGAACCAAAAGGTTCAACAACCCCTCCTTCAGTTGCCGCACTTCCGCGGCCAATTTGCCCGAACGCTGGCGATTGGCCAGTTCCAGGGATTGCCGGGTCTTGGAACTGATCAAGTCGATGACCGCTTCCGCCTGGGTCAGGTCGATGCGGCCGTTCAAGAAGGCCCGCTTGGTAAATTCTCCGGGCTCGGCCAGGCGGGCTCCGCTGCGCAGAACGGACTGCAAAATCTCCTGCAGAACCAAAGCTCCGCTGTGGCATTGGATTTCAACCACATCCTCCCGCGTATAAGTTTTGGGCTGGCGCATGAATACGAGAAGGACTTCATCCAAGGCCTTCTGATCTTCAGGACGGATAATTTCACCCAGGTAAAAGCGGTGGGAAAGAAGGGGCTCCCTGTCCCCTTTCCGGCGAAAGACTTTGCCCGCGATGGTCAGAGCCTGGGGACCGCTGATGCGGATGACGCCGATACCTCCCGTCCCCAAGGGGGTGGAGATCGCCGCAATCGTATCCCCCAAAGCTCCTTTGCTCATGAAGGTTTTTTTTCGGGACTGATCACGACCTTCCGGTAAAGTCCGGTTCCCGTCGACCGGGTGTGCAAGGTTTTGTCGTCCTGGAGTGCCAGATGGATGATGCGCCGGTCATGGGCATTCATCGGACTGATGGTTACCGGCCGGCCCATCCTTTTGGCTTTATCGGCCAGGCGGTGGGCCAGGTTGACCAAAGATTCTTCCCTCCGCGAGCGGTAGTTTTCCGTATCCAGCACGATCCTTTTTTTGTCTTCGGCGCCCTTGTGGACAATTTTGTTAATCAGGTACTCCAGGGCGTCGAGAGTCTCGCCCTTACGGCCGATCAGTAAGCCGCTGCCATCGCCCTTAATGTATAATAAGACACGTTCGAGCCCATCGCGAAGTTCGACCTCCGCTTCCATCCCCAATAAATGTAAAAGGTCCTGCAGGGTTTTCTTGGCCGTTTCACCTACGCGGCAACTGGAAGATGCGGGCGGAAGATCCTCCTCTTTTTCTGCGGGGGGTGCGGTTGTTTTGCGGGTGGCTCGGATTTGAGCCTTCTTGGCCCCCACCAGCCCTAAGAAGCCGCTGGACCCATTGGCCAGGATTTCAATCTCCAGATCTTCCTTGGCGGCCTTCAATTCTTCGCAGGCTTTGTTGATGGCCTCTTCAATGGTTTTGCCTTCGGTTTCAACAGAGTTCATTTTATCCCCCAGAGCTACTTGGAATGTTTATTGATATATATCTGCTGCCCGATAGAAAGCAGGTTGTTGAACAGCCAGTAAATAACCAGGCCGGTGGGAAAACTGAGGAACATGAATGTAAATACTACGGGCATGATCAGCATCATCTTAGCCTGGGTAGGGTCACCCGTAGTGGGTGTCATCCACTGCTGGACAAACATGGAAACCCCCATGAGAACGGGAGAGATATAGTAAGGGTCCTGGGCCGCGAGGTCCTGAATCCACCAGTAGAAGGGAGCATGGCGGATCTCAATGGAGTAAAGCAGAACTTTATACAGGGCGAAGAAAATGGGCATCTGGATGGCGATGGGTAAGCAGCCGCTCATGGGGTTGACTTTGTACCGGCGATAAAGTTCCATCATCTCTTTGTTCAGCTTTTCCTTGTCATCCCTAAATTTTTCTTTTAACTTGGCCATCTCGGGTTGGAGTTTTTTCATCTCCTTCATCGATTTATAACTGATATGGGTGGGATACCAAAAAAGAATTTTGATGATGATCGTAAGCAAGATGATAGCCAGGCCGTAATTCCCAGTATACTTGTAGAAAAATTTCATGACATAGAGCATGGGTTTCGCCACCACATCAAACCAGCCGAAGTCCAAAGCCCGGTCCAAATCAGAACCGAAAGATTTGAGGATGTCCAGGGCTTTGGGTCCGAGGTACATGGCGTAGGACTGGGTGAATTGGGTTTTCGGCGGGAGCGAGGCTTTGGGGCCCCCCATACGCAGGGCAGCGACGGTTTCCGAGACTTTTTTCATGATCAGCTCAGTGCCCTCGGACTTCTGGGGGATAAGAGCGGCGAGGAAATATATATTCTGGAAACCTCCCCACTGGACATCTTGAGAAAAGCGTTTTTCATCCTTAAGATCGTTTAGCTCCACTTCGTGAAGCTCTTTCTTCACCAGGGCTGTGAAGGGAGGGACGGCAGCGCCCGAGCTTCCCCCCCGGCCCGGAATGCATCCCATGGCCCCTCCAGATCCGGAGGCCGTGTCGATCTTTCCCGACCAGACGAAGACTGGCCGACCTTCTAAGGGACGCGAGGAGAGGTTAGCCATTTGCAGGTTGAGGTCCATCCGGTAACTGTCGGCATAAAAAATGATCTGCTGGCTAACTTGCAGGCCTTCGGGTGAATTCCAGGTGAAAAGCAGTTCTCCCTTGGTTTGCCGGGATCCCAACTTCAAAGTATCCACGTTCACCTGGAAGATGGAATCGGGGGAAAATGGGAAATTGGCTTCCGTGATCTCCAGGCCAAAAGGGTAACCCCTGCTCAGTGTCTCTGTGGCCAGGTCGATAGTTTTGGCTCCTTTGCCGATTTTGTCGGCATATTTTTTAACTTCCCAATTTTTCAGCCGGGCTCCTCGAGTATCGAAGATCGCGGTGTAAAGCGGGGTATCCACAATAATGTCCT
>JAOUFX010000661.1 GCA_029857975.1 Deltaproteobacteria bacterium
CGTTCCCGCCCGGGTTTGAAGCGCAAAAGCCAGCGGATGCGCAGAACATAGGCAATACCCATAAAAGTCAGGGCCATTATTTGCAGATCATCGGCAACGAAACGGAGCGTCCCGCTCATCATTTCCTCCTTAATTTTCTACCCTCACATCATCCCATCCCCAAAGCCCAGCCCGCTATCGGAAAAACGTTCGCCGGCGGGAAAAACCAATGCTTTTTGAACTTCTGCGGGCTTCGCTGGTTAGGGTAATTTTTTTATCTGGTCTTGAAAAGATTTCAACTCCCGGGAGTCTATTAAACAAAAAATTATCTCCCGCAGTCCGGTAGGATTCTCCAGGTATTTCCTCACCGCCCCCAAAGTCTCCCGGGCACATACCTCCGGAGGAATCCCGTAAAAGCCCACTCCCATGGCGGGAAAAGCTAAACTTTGGACTCCCTTCTCCTCTGCCCTGCGCAAGGCATTGAGCATGGTACTCCGGAGTTTTTCTTCCAGGTTTTCTTCCTGGAACCTGGGCCCTATGGCATGGATGATGTACCGGGCTTCCAGGTTCCCCCCCGACGTAACCACCGCGTCCGTGGTCTGGACCGTACCCAATTTTTTCAGCTCCTCCTGAATCTTAGGGCCTCCCCGGGCGGCAATCACTCCGCCGAATCCGGAGCCTAAGACCAAGTCCGGCCGGGCATAATAGACGATGGCTTCGACCGGCAGGCCGAGAATATCACCCTGGGTTAAACGAATCACGCTCTCTTTTACTTGCAGTTCATCCGCCATCTTCAAACTCCCCAATCAAGAATGAACCTAAGAAGTCTCATAAAATTGATTTCCAAAAAATCCCCAAACCGTGCTCGTGAATGAAAGGAACGAACCGACTGGAGTTTGATCGTTTCACCATTTCCGCAGCAGGTTTTATCCCCTACAAAACCCACTTTTCCTTTCAAGATCTATTAAAATATATAATACAAAAAAAGTCAATTTTCAAGGATTATATCGATTGGACCAAGAAGGGGCTACGATAGGGAGAAAAATATTTTCTCTAAATAATGCTTAACATCCCCCAGCCCATGGTTTTATAATAGCAACGGATTACCGTTGGGACCAAAAACGAAATTGAAATCCGATGCGCCCTTATCTTCCTACAATTCTAAGGGTTAGTTTGGCCCTTTTCTTACTCCTCTCCTCGGCCGCCATAATCTATACGACGGCCCAAAACACCCATTCCGCTCAATCCCTGGCTACCCAAGCTCTGGAGAGTACAGCCCTGGCTCTTTTTTCTTCCGCAGAAAATGCCCTGCGGGCCAGCGGAGATAAGACCCGTGATGAAATCCGCCAGATTCTCTCCGACCGAGTGGTCGCCTATGCCTTGATTGCCGGCCAAGACGGGAAGGTCTTGTTCCACACGAACTCCCGCCTGGTAGGGTCTCATCTGGCCCAAGAAGAGATTAACTGGCCCTCCGGAACTGCTTCCGGCCACAGGATTACCCTGCGAACCGGACTGCCGGCTTACGAGTTCAACTATGTTCTTCACCGCCCGGATGGCGCGGATGAGTTGCTCCGCCTGGTCCTGCACACAACTCCTGCGGACCGCATTGTTTCCGGGGCCCGCCGCATGTGGTGGACCGTGGGAGGGGTATTGCTTCTTTTATGGGCGGTGGGAATCATGCTCGAGCGGGTCTTCACCCGCCAACTCCGGCTCCGGGAGGAATTGGGACGACGCCAGCAACTGGCTCTCATCGGACAAATGACCGCCGTCCTGGCCCACGAGATCCGTAATGCCCTGGGAAGCATTAAAGGGTATGCCCAGTGGGTGCACGAGAAAATGGAAGCACTTGACCCTAAAAAAGTAGGGCTGGGGGTTGTTCTTCGGGGCGTGCAACGGATTGAGATCCTGGTCAATGACCTCTTGCTTTATGCCCGCGAAGAGAAATATCATTGCCAACGCTTGGACCTATTGCCCCTGATTCAGGAAACTCTCCATGCCGGGGTTTCTTCCTGGCGGGGGAAGGTTGAGATGGAAATAAAAGCGCAAACCATGGTGATGGCCGACCGAGAAAAGTTACATCGCGCCCTCAACAACGGACTGAGGAATGCCATCCAGGCCATGGGAGATGAAGGGACCCTGCGCATCCAGACCCACCCCGACGGGCGCTGGATAAAAATTAGGATTGAAGACACCGGCCCGGGAATTCCCGCGGCGGAAATTTCCCGCTTGTTTACCCCCTTTCACACGACCAAGGCCGAAGGGACAGGCCTGGGCCTGGCCTATTCCAAAAAAGTTATGGAAGGAATGGCTGGAAAGATCGAGCTTGGCAACCGGAAGAGAGGAACAGGGGCCGTTTTGAATATCTATCTTCTTAAAGCAGGAGAAAATTGAAATGGGCAAATCCATCCTCATCGTGGACGATGACGAGTTGATGCGTTCCTTTCTCGGTACCGTGCTGAAGGAAGAGGGGCACCGAACCGAAGAGGCCAGAAACGGCCAAGAGGGGCTGGCCAAACTTCTGGCGGGAGATTTCGACCTCGTGATTACAGACTTGCGCATGCCAGACATTTCCGGCCTGGAACTGATGCAGGAAGGGAAAAAGGAAAAACCCGATATTCGCTGGATCATCGTGACCGCTTTTGGTTCTATCGGCAACGCCGTGGAAGCAATGAAAGCGGGGGCCTCTGACTATCTAACCAAGCCTTTTCACAACCCGGATGAGCTGCGCCATGTGATCCGGCGTGTTTTGCGGGAAATTGAGTCTGCAAGAACGATCTCTCTGCTCACCGAAGAGCTGGGGAAACAATTTCCTCCCACGGAAATGATTTTTCTGGGAGAGAAAATGAATTCTGTTTACCGGCTGGTCCGGGAAGTGGCTTCTACCCCTGCGACTGTACTTATTACCGGGCCCAGCGGGACGGGAAAGGAAC
>JAOUFX010000662.1 GCA_029857975.1 Deltaproteobacteria bacterium
CCACCATCACATTTTCCACTACGGTCATCTCTTTAAAAGGGCGGGGGATCTGAAAAGAGCGGGTGATTCCCGCGTGACAAATCCTGTCCGGCGTGAACCGGGTAATATCTTCCCCGAGAAATTTGATCTGCCCGGCAGACGCCTGATAGACTCCGGAGATGGCGTTGAAGATCGTCGTTTTCCCGGATCCATTGGGGCCAATAAGACCGCGAAATTCTCCTTCCTTGACTTTGAGGTCGATCTGCTGCAAAGCCTGGAAGTGGCCGAAGAATTTATCAACCTGGATGATTTCCAGCATGGAAAGTTTTCTGATTTCTTTCTTAGAATTTAAATCCCTCCAGCCCCCCTTTGGCAAAGAGGGGCGAGGGGGGATTTATACAGTTCGCCGGCGAAATTTACTTTACAGCCAGCGGCCAATCTGCGGGAGCCGGGAGTTTGGCCTCCATGGTCTTCAATGTGTTGGGCCAGACAATTTCTACTTTCTGCTTAACCCATTGCATCGTAACTGGATAGGACTTCAAATTCTGCCCGGAATACTTATGATCCGGAGGTGCAAATTTGGCTCCATAGCCCGAGGGGGTTCCTCCTTCCGGGATGTCCATTTCCAGAGCCGCTTTTCGAATGTTATCCGCGGTGGGCGCTCCGTATTTCTTTACGCAATGTTCGAGGGTCTGCAGTAAAATCCAGGAATGCCCGAAACCCATGGTGGCATGAGCCGGCGGGGAGGCTTCTTTGTATTTGTCGTTGTAGCGTTTCAAGAACTCATCGATGATGGGGCCGATTTCTTTATTCAGTTTTTTCTTATCCAAATTCTGCGCCGGAGCGGTATCGATATTGTACACGTACTGCATGATCTCGGGTCCCACTTGCTTCTCCAGGTTGGGGAAATTGGCATATCCGGCGCCGTGGCCGATGATGGCATTGATCTGCAGACCGAGTTCCCGGGCTTGTCTAAGAAAGAGAACGATGTCCGGATAGTATCCGGTATGGAGCATGGCATCCGGTTTGGCCATCTTGAGCTTAAGGACCAGCGAAGAGAGATCTTTGGCTTTGTGGTCATATCCTTCATTGAGAACGACCTTCATCTTGTTTTGAGCCGCCTGGGATAGATTGGCGGTCTTCACACTCACTCCGTAAGGCCCGTCTTCATAGATGACGGCCACTTTTACTTCACCGGGGCTTTTGTACCCAAGCTTGCTGAAGTTGTCCTTAAGGAAATCCACTGAGCATTTGCCCCACTGTGACCCCATGGGTTGGGGACGGAAAACGTAATGTTGGTGCCGGTCTTCTACCACTTTGTCGGAAATGGAAATGGTTATCCAAAGGATGGTCTTATTCTTATCGCAGATGGGAGCCAAAGGGGTGGCGATGCCACTGGAGTAAATCCCCAGGATGACCGGAACTTTTTCCACGTTGATCAAACGTTCGGCCTCGCGAATGGCCACGTCAGGGTTGGATTGGGCATCGGCTTCCACCGGAACGATATCATATTTGTTTGCTATGCCGCCCCGGGCATTCCACATGTCAATGGCCACCAGGGAACCCCGCTGTCCCGCCAGCCCCCCGGCCAAGGCGAAGGATCCTGTGATGGAATGCATGACCGCAATCTTGAGTTTTTCTTTGGCCAGGGCCGGAGAAGAATGAACTCCTAACAATAAGGAAACAATTAAGATTGCCGTGAGAATTTTTTTCATCTCTTCCTCCTTTTGGGTTATAATTTATTCGACTTCCTCTATGGATGACAAAAATTTCCAAAGTAAGGGGATGATAGACAAAAAAAGACTTTCTTGTCAAGACGTTTTTTAGTCGAACTCTGATTTTTATATTTAAATTGGGATAAATTCAAAGGGATGAGGGCCGGAAAAGCCAGGGTGGAGATGAAGGGCGTTTAGGCTACAAAAATTCTCACAAAGGCCACAGCCGGTGCAAAGGGAACTATTGAAGAGCAACCTTCCTTCCCCATCTTTCTGGCTTCGTTTTAAAGCTCCCGTGGGGCACATAGCCACACAGGCCCAGCAGGAATTGCAGCTTTCATGGAGGGTCGCATGGTAATAATAGTTTTTTAAGACTTCCTTGCTTACTCGATCCGGCATGATACGGAGGGAGCGATTCAACATCTTTCTTTTTTCCGGAAGATTTTTGGCAAGGTAAGGTTTTTCCTTTTGTGCGGTTGGAGATATTTGATCGTAAAAATCCCTCGATCCTTGAAAAGAAAGATTTTTCAGAATCTTGAAAAAATTTCTGCGGTCATAAGAAACCTCTGCATAGATCAGGTCAGACTTGTCTTCCACCAGTCTAATTCTTTCCAGTATTTCCAAAGAAGTTTTGGCGGCGAGGTTCAAGAGCCGATTCTGAAGGATGGGCACGATAAACCCATTGCGGCAATCCGCGCAAGCCGTCAGGTTTACCTGCAGCCGTCTTTCCAGCGCCACGGTCAGGGTGATGATGTGCTCCTCCGAGAGAAAGCCGAAACAAGGGAACTTTTCGTGGGCGGGTAAATCCGGTTTAAGGCTGCAGGCAATCACCGGGGAATGAATCTTTTTTATTTTGGCGATCTTTAAATAAAAATCAAAGTCCCTTGCTTCGAAACAGCCTGTGGGACATGCCGACAGGCACAACAGGCATTGAGAACAAACCCGACGGTCGATCTTTATGGACTGTTGGATCTGCAGGGCATTGACCGGGCAGCTTTCCAAACATTGCCGGCATTCACTTTTGTTGAAACGCAAACGCAAGCAGCGGGATGGATCAACCTGAATACCTTGGGGATGGGAGTAAAGATCCAGCATCTTGCTTGACCGTACCGGTTTATTGACTTTCGCATAAATATGGAACAGGTATTGGCACTGCTTTAAACCCCCTCACCTTTATCCTCTCCCCCTGATTAGGGGGAG
>JAOUFX010000664.1 GCA_029857975.1 Deltaproteobacteria bacterium
AAGAAGCTGTGGCCGCTTTGAAAAAAGGAAAAGTCAAGGGGGGAGAAGTGATCGTGGTTCGCTATGCCGGTCCACGGGGAGCTCCGGGTATGCCGGATATTTATGCTCTCTTAGCCACGGTGGTAGGGATGGGCCTCGAAGGTAAGCTGGCCGTGGTAACCGATGGGCGATTCTCCGGGTTCGCCCGGGGGTTAGGCGTATGTCAAGTCTCGCCAGAAGCCGCCGTAGGTGGCCCATTGGCTTTGGTAAAAAATGGGGATATCCTTTCGATCAGCCTTCCTGATCGTTCTCTGAATGCCGAAATCCCGGCTCAAGAATGGAAAGCGCGCGCGGCCGCATGGCAGCCTCCCAAGATGAAAAACGCGCCGGGCATCCTCGGCCTGTTCGCGGTCAACGCCGAGCAGGCCCATCAGGGAGCCCGGCTGGTGGCTCATCCGGCACCATGGAAAAAAAATTAGAATCGCTTTTATTATTTCTTGAAAAAACTTTCAAAATATTGGAGATATGTGGACCGGAGGTTGGGGTCGTCCAGGTTCATGGTCCCCCAGATGTATTTTCCTTGCCAGTAAAGGTCTACTTCCCCGTGATAGGGGTCCCGCAAACGATAGGAGCCTTCACCGAATTTCTTCTCCAAGTTTTCAGTCTGCTTCAGGTATCTCTCCATCATGTCCCGGCAGTCATTCTGATTTTTGCCCTCGATGACGAAGATCTTAAATTTCTTTCCCCAAAGTTCATAGTCAGCGGTAAACCCGGAATGGAAAAACGAGTAACCCAGGAAGTCTTTGGCTATGAATTTTTCCGAATTTTTCCTTTTCCCCTCGGCAGGGAAGGAAGATAAAATCGCGGGAAGCGATGATGGCCCCTCTAAATTTTGGGCCACCTGCCGGGCGAAGGTGAGCAGGATCTCCTGATCATCCGCTCCCGTGTTGTAGCTGTTGATTTTTACATAGTATGGGCCTTGGATAAAATTCAGGACCATACTCTCGCTGTATCCCTGAGACCCGATATCCAGAAAATTCGCCTTGGCCAAGCGCTCCTGGCTGTAGATCCCGAAAGCATGATGCGGAGTCCGGTGGCGATAGACTTCGACGGTCACCGAGGCCTTCTTGTCATTCCGGTATTCGCCCACCTGCAGGTCTTGAAAATCGTACTTTAAATAGAGATCGGCGGCTCCGTTGATGTATTCATAGAGAGTCTTGGGAGAGAAAACCTGGGGTTTTTCTGCTTGTTTCCACCCGCTTGCTTCCGGAAAAACAAAAGTTTTCCCTTCCGCCAAAGCATCCCCCCAGGGTGTTCTCACTCCCAGCATTAGATAAAAAGCAAGGAGGACGATGGATATCTTGAGGAACCCAAAGTTTTTCATCTTTTCTCCCTCCTCCATACCTCATCAGGCAACGAAATCAGGGGGAACTTCCCGCAGGCGGGCAACATCGCGGATCCGCGTTGAAACGTTCCACCGATTTGAACATTTTACCGGACAGGAGGAACAGTCTCCGCAGAGTTCCGCAGGAAGATTCAATGAGACCAAAAGATCTTGGGCCTCCACCCGATTCCGGTATCCATAGACATACATGTAGGCTCGCATCAGGTCGGGAATCGGGAGTTGTTTTAGGCATTGGCTCAAACATTGCCCGCAGCCCTGACAGTAAAGACTTGCCAATTGGGTAGCCCGGCGCAGGTGGTCCTTTTCCGATTGGGTGAGGGTGATATCCTTCATTATCTCCAGGTCCAGATTCATTTGGTCGAAAGTGGTGAATCCGGCGATGACGGTATGCACATTGGGATCCTGCAAGGGCCATTTCAGGTCGGCCCGGACGTCTATGGTTTTTGTCGGATAAGTCCCCCAAGCCCTTCCTCCGATGGCCTTCATGGTTATGACCCCTAAACCGGCTTCTGCTGCTTCGGCGATGGCTTTCTTCACTTCGGGGGCATGTTGCTGCCGGCGATTGTAGGCCGGTAGAACGACATCATAAACCTTGGATTCGACGGCCGCCCGGATCACTTCCGGTTCATTCTGGTGGGTAGTAATTCCTATAAAGCGGATCTTCCCGGCCTTTTTTGCTTTTTCCATGGCTCTGAGAACCGGTTCATACAGGGCGGCTTCTCTCACCTGGATCCCGTGATGGTGATAGATATCGATATAATCCAACCCCAAATTTTTAAGACTCGCATCTATCTTCTTGGCAAAAGCTTCTTCAGTCGCCTCCGGAGGATAAAGT
Organism: Deltaproteobacteria bacterium; assembly: GCA_029857975.1. The sequence continues at coordinate 2,220 of JAOUFX010000664.1, forward strand.
CCGGTTATGCGATCGCCGGGCAGGCGCGCTTTGGTGGAAATGGCAAAAGAATTGCGGGAGCGGCCCTTGAGCACTTCTCCGATCATGGCCTCGTTCGTACCCCTTTGATAGGTTGAGGCAGTATCCAGGTGGAACATGCCGGCATTCAAAGCAGCCCGGACCAGGTTGGGGTTATCCGTATTCATTACGCCCATGGTAATGACCGGCATCCTGATCCCGGTTTTCCCCAGGACCCGATAGGTAATCTTTTTCTCGGTTTCTTTTCTCGCCTCCAATTTTTCCTGCAATGGTTTCTCGGTGGAATTCATGTAAATGAGCCCCCCCATGCTGGCCAACGACGACTTTAAAAAATCTCTCCGCCCCATCCCTCTCTTAGCCATCTCCCCAAGACCCTCCAATCTATTGGAATCTCCAACCCAACTGCTTATTAATTCCTTGGCAATGAAGTCATTTTTTTTAATTTCCCGAACTCATATAATTTATCATTAACTCGCCGTTCCGATCAAGAAAATGCTTTAAATCATATAAAATTCATTTTCACCCCTCTTCCCATGTATAGCTATATTGGGGTGATTTACAGTTGAAAGGAAAGGAAATTTTTATATCATATGGGTAAAGCGCAGGGTCAAATAAATTTTAACCATATGAAATATATGTAAATTTAATAATTATAA
>JAOUFX010000663.1 GCA_029857975.1 Deltaproteobacteria bacterium
ACAAGTTTCGGAATGACGAAAATAGGACAAAAAGGACTTTTTACAAGTCCATCAATCTATTTAGCAAAATTATTTCGCAGTGTCCAGTAAGATTGTAACCGGACCCGAGTTTACCAATTCCACTTCCATCCGGGCTTGAAAAATCCCCGTGGCAACTCGAATCCCCTTGCGCTTGGCTTGCTCGACGAATGATTCGTATAAGGAATTCGCGGACTCGAGCGGACTGGCTTCGGTAAACGAAGGCCGCCGTCCTTGGCGACAATCGGCGTAGAGGGTAAACTGAGATATGATCATTAATTCCCCTCCGCAATCCAGGAGGGATAAATTCATCTTTCCTGCCCCATCTTCGAAGATGCGCAAATGAATGATTTTATCCATAAGGGAGTCGCCTTCGGCAGCGGTATCTCCCTTACCCACGCCGAGGAGGATGAGGAGACCTGGGCCGATTTCGCCAATCATTTTTCCTTCGACTCGGACTTGCGCCCGGCTTACTCTTTGGATCACCGCCCTCATGTTTTTTGGCTTGCTTCCTTTTTCCTGTTGGGGATCATGGTTTTTTCCATCGCCTATTGCCTATTACCAGGCTGCTCTAGGTCTTTGGAGGTTAAAGAGGCTATCGGTCGATATTTTCCGGGGGAAGGATCGTTCATCCAGAGAAGGAGGGGGTCTTTTACCTGGTTGAATTCCGCCAATTGATCTTTCCTCAAAGAAGCAGCCCGAGGAGAAATCTCCCGCAAAGGATTACGAAAAACTTTATTGTGCAAGAGACGAAAATCCAAATGCGAACCCGTGGAAAGTCCGGTAGAACCGACATAACCTATTAACTGTTTCTGGCGGACCGTTTTCCCCTTGCGGATCCCGGAAGCAAAACGGCTGAGATGTCCGTACATGGATTGATAACCCTTGGCGTGCTTGATGATAACCTGTTTCCCGTATCCGCTTTTCCAGCCGCAGAAAGTGACGGTCCCATCCGCGATGGCCCAGACGGGGCTACCTTCGGGGGCGGCATAATCGACTCCATAATGAGGACGAAATCCTCCGAGAATAGGATGCCGTCGTGATTTTGAATAACCGGAACTGATCCGGGTAAACTGCAGGGGGGACCGTAAAAAGGCTTTCTGCAGGGATTCTCCTTTGGCCGTATAATAACTCCCGTATGTAGCGGAGCCCTGGAAATAAATCGCTTGCAAGATTTTGGTTCCACTCTGGTAGGAAGCGTAGAGAATCCGGCCGTATCTGACAAATGTCTCGCCGGTGTAATATTTCTCCACCACTATTTGAAAACGATCTCCGGGCTGGGGGTCGGAATGGAAATCAATCTCCCAGGCAAAAATCCCGGCAAAGTCGAGCACCAATTGGTCCTGTTCCTGGAGTCCCTCCATGGTTTCAAAGAGGCTGGAGGAGATCTCTCCTGAAATCCGGGCCCAATACTTTTCAACTGGAACTTCTTTCTTTTGACTATGCCATTCCCCCGACGGTTGAACCGTTATCTGGTAAATGTCAATGGGACTGGTTTGGTAATAAAAACTGCGCAGCTCTCCTCCAGGAGTTAATCGCACTTCGAAGGAGTCTCCCGGTTTCACTTTGCGCAGGTTGACCATAGGCTTCAGGGTTTTACAGATGGTTTCAACCAACGCGGGGGGAAGGTTCTGGGAGCGGAGCACTGAGGAAAGGGTGTTGCCCCTGGCGATATTGCCGGATAGAACCCGATCCGGTGGAAGGGGAGGAGAAGGGGGAGGAGGAGGGGGAGGAGAAGGGGATTCCTGAGTTTTAAGCGGTTGAGATTTTTCAGGAGAGGAAGATAAAAAATATATAAAGATCAGGATGATGGCGAGCAGGCTGGAGAAAAAAAGAAGAAAATACCCCCTTTTTTTCTTTAAAAAAATGTTTTTGAATTTTATATTTTCGTCCAACGCTTCTCCGAAGTTCCCGAAAGTGAACAAAATAACCTCAAAAAGGCGATTCACCACAGAGGGCACAGAGGAAATTTAAGATAAAACAAGGGAACCCCCCCTTTTCTTTGCTTTACTCTGTGCACTCATTCAGTGATAACAATACAATATTTCAGCTGATCTATTGATTACATGAAAGCACAGAGAAAAGACTGATTTTATTTTGTTTTTTAACCATGAATTTATCCTCTGTACTACTAACGTTCAAATTCTTGAAATTTTGTTAAGCAATCCCCCCCACCCTATCCCTCCCCCTCGAGGGGGGAGGGGTGGGAGGGGGTGATTTCTTTTGGTTGCGGTGCTGCCGCTCTGTGTTCTCTGTGGTTAAAAAAAATCTTAGGTATTAAGTATCAACAAAAAATATACCTCTCTTAGCGCAGCATTTTCAAGTTTAAAAAAACGGTTTAACGCAGCGAAGTGAAGACCATCGCTCCGGAAAGGAAAATCAGAGTGATGATGGTCAGATAGGAAATGAGATTAAGAATCCACCCGTTGGCGTAATTTCCCATGATCTTCCGGTCGTTGACCAGAATGAGCATAAAAATAAGAATAAAAGGAAGAAGCATACCGTTAATCACCTGGGAATAGAACATAATGGAGATCAAAGGAAAATCGGGAAAGAGGATGACCCCGGCTCCCAGGAAGATCATCAGGGAGTAAAGGCCGTAAAATTGTGGAGCCTCGGCGAATTTGCGGTTGAGGCTGGATTCCCAGCCGAAAGCCTCGCAGATGGTGTAGGCCGTAGAGAGCGGCAAAATAGAGGCAGCAAACAGGGAAGCATTCAGCAAGCCAAAGGCAAACAGCCAGGTACAATACTTTCCCGCTAAAGGCGCCAGCGCTAAGGCCGCGTCCTGAGCGGTCTCGATCTTGATCCCGGCTTGAAAAATCGTAACGGCACAAAGCAGGATGATGAAGAAGGCAACGATGTTAACGATCACGGA
>JAOUFX010000665.1 GCA_029857975.1 Deltaproteobacteria bacterium
TCCCTTGAATATTCTGCTCGATCAGCTCAATATGATCCCGGGAGGGATCTACAGCGTTCCCATCGCCGTCTCCTCGACCTATGTGTTCATTTTCTTAGTTTTTGGGGCCTTCTTATTGAAGACCGGCGTAGGTGACTTTATCATGGATTTCGCGAAAGCCGTCACCGGCCACACCCGAGGGGGCCCGGCCAAAGTGGCGGTTGTTTCCAGCGCCATGATGGGGACCATATCGGGGAGCTCAGTGGCCAACGTCGTGACCACGGGAAGCGTAACCATACCCTTGATGAAAGGCATGGGCTATCCGCCCCATTTCGCCGGGGCGGTAGAAGCCGTGGCCTCTACAGGCGGGCAGATCATGCCCCCGGTCATGGGAGCGGCGGCCTTTGTGATGGCGGAACTGCTGGGCATATCTTATTTAAAAATCATCGTTGCGGCAGCGATTCCCGCGATTCTATACTATTCTGCCATATTTGTAGTGGTACATCTGGAGGCCTGTAAATTAGAGCTTCCCACATCTCCCAAGCCGGCATTTAGCGTCATAAAAAACCTCATCCTGAAAGGGATCGTGCTCGTATTTCCCGTGGGTATGCTCATGTACCTGCTGGTGACCGGCTACACTCCCATTCTGGCTGGTTTTTGGGCCGCCATGGTGGTAATCGGAGTGAGTTTTTTCCGGAAAGCCTCACGGCTGAACCTAAGGCGGTTTTTTGAAGCCCTTGAAGATGCGGCCAAAAATTCGATTACCATCGTAACGACTTGTGCGGCCGCAGGGATCGTGATCGGAGTAGCGACCATAACGGGCCTGGGGACCAAATTCGCCAGCTCCGTTCTCGCCCTGGCCGGGAATAACCTTCTTCTAGTCCTTTTCTTCGTCATGATCGTCTCTCTCATTCTGGGAATGGGGCTTCCCACTACACCTGCTTATGTGATCGTGGCGGCCATATCGATTCCCTCGTTGATATCCTTGGGTCTGCCTGATATTCCGGCCCATCTTTTCGCCTTCTACTTCGCCTGCATCTCTTCTTATACGCCGCCTGTGGCTGTTGCCGCCTATGCTGCGGGAGGGATCGCTCGAGCGGATCCTATGAGGACCGGTCTTACCGCCTTTCGTCTTGGCATCAACGGATTCTTGGTGCCCTTTGCCTTTGTTTATGGGGCTCCCCTCCTCACGGTGGGATCCCACTTGCAAATTGTAGAAGCTTCTCTTACCGCCTTCATAGGCGTCGCCAGTGTCGCTTTTGCTGTTGAGGGATGGTGGGCGGGACCGCTTAGTTTCTTCGAACGGGTTTTATGCCTGGTTGGCGGGATTTGCATGATCTTTTATGGTTGGGTATCCGACATAATCGGCCTCACCCTGATCGGAAGCGTCATGATCTGGCACTTTTCCCGTCAAGAGAAACTCTATAAACTTAAGGAATATCCTCTTGCTCCGGCGAAATGGCTTCTTTCCTTTTTCAATCGCAAACGAACCAAAGCCATTCCGGGAATCGGAGGTAAGTAGATGGACTTGGTACTGAACGAAACCCAGCGACAGTTAAAAGAGACCCTTCGGGAATTCGGGGAAAAAGAGATCGCTCCTTACGTAAGCGAATACGATCGGCTGGAGGAATTTCCTGTGGAGATCATTAAGAAAGCCACTGACCTCGGGCTCATGGGGGCCTGCATACCGGAACCGTATGGAGGAGCTGGACTTGATTATCTAACCTATACCTTAATCATCGAATGGGTGGCTCGTTACTGCCAGATCGTGGGGTTGGCCTTATCTGCTCCGGGAGGATTGGTCGGGTCGGGATTGCTCCAATACGGCACCGAGGACCAGAGGCAAAAATATTTGATTCGCTTGACCAAAGGCGAAGTGTTCGCCGGTGGAGGAGTCACCGAGCCGCGTTCGGGAAGCGATGTAGGTGGAACGGACACACGCTGCATCAAAGATGGGAATAGTTACATCTTGAACGGTGCCAAGGCCTGGATTAGTTTTCTCATGCATGCCAAATGGTTCATCACCTTTGCTACCATAGATAAATCGAAAAAATATAAAGGCCTCTGCGCCTTTATCGTTGAAGCGGACTGGCCAGGGGTATCCCGAAGTCCCTATAAGAATAAGGTGGGGTTTCGACCGCTGTCCACGGGTGAACTGGTTTTCGATGAAGTCCGAGTCCCCAAAGAAAACCTCGTAGGGGAGGAAGGACAAGGATTTCCTGTCGCCATGTGCGCGGTGGAAAATGGCCGTCTCACCGTTTCGGCCCGATGTATCGGCGTGGCCCAAGCCTGTCTTGAAGAATCCATCCAATACGCCAAGGATCGGATCGTTTTTGAAAACCCCATAGGAAGATACCAGCAAATCCAAAATATGATCGTCGATATGGTGGTAGGAATTGAGGCCGCCCGTTACTTCACCTATCGATTAGCCCAGGTGAAAGACCAGGGTTTCAGAGGAAGGCGAGAAGCGTCCATCGCCAAATTATACGCTTCGGAGATGCTTATGAAGACGGCCACGGATGCCATGCAGATATTCGGGGCTTACAGCTGTTCGAGTGAATACAATGTCGGTCGTTACTGGAGAGATGCCAAGTTCTTCCAGATCATCGAAGGAACCAACCAGATTCACCGGAATCTCATAGGGGAGTATGCTTTAGGATATAGGAAAGATAAGACCTGAATTAGTTCGACACCCCCCGCAGAGCGGGTGGCTTGATGAGTTGGGCCGCCTCAAAGGCGGTCGGCCGATTAACCCAAACGTCGCGCTAAAACGCGCCTTAGAGAGGAGAAGGGGTCAAGTCTGCTCTTGACTCATATTACCTTTTCGAATATAGTTAGCTCATGTCTCGGCCTCTTCGGATCGAATTCTCCGATGCCTGGTATCATGTCCTGAACCGCGGACGCCGGAG
>JAOUFX010000666.1 GCA_029857975.1 Deltaproteobacteria bacterium
CGGTAAATAATTAAATTGTATAGGAAATTCCTTTTTGGACACGGATGTACACAGATTATCAGGATAAATTAAAAAGAAAATAATTATCTGCGGTTATCCGCGTAAATCTGCGTCCTATTAAATTTATTTTTGCCTTTTGCATTGCAGTTTAGCCAGTTTTTCAAAAGGCTAAACTGTTATTGGGGGATAAGATGAACGTGGATCATTTAAAAAAACTTTTAGAAGGAGTGCACCAGGGAAAGATTAAGGTAGAGAGGGCCTTGCAAGAGCTGAAGACCCTTCCTTTTGAAGAGATCGGTTGCGCAACCATAGACCATCATCGCCCTTTGCGGCAAGGAGCCCCAGAGACCATCTTCGGCGAGGGGAAGACGGCAGCGCAAGTGATCTCCATCATAGAAAAGATACGGGACAAAAAAAATAATATTCTGGTGACTCGTTTGGACCGGAAAAAAGTGTCTCCGATCAAACGAGCATTTCCCCGAGCCCGATATTACCCCCAGTCGCGAGCTCTAATCTTATTGAGCCATCCGGTTAAAATCATAGGGCGGGGTACAATCCTGGTGGTCTCCGCCGGGACTTCGGATATTCCTGTGGCCGAAGAAGCAATCGTCACGGCCCAAATTATGGGCAACCGGGTGGATCACCTTTTTGATGTAGGGGTAGCCGGGATTCACCGCTTGATGAGCCAAAAGGAAAAACTGATGTCGGCCCACGTATTGATTGTGGTTGCCGGTATGGAAGGGGCGCTGCCCAGCGTGGTAGGGGGGTTAGTGGACCACCCGGTGATAGCGGTTCCCACCAGCGTAGGCTATGGATCTAATTTCGGGGGGGTCACCGCCCTTCTGGCTATGCTTAATTCCTGCGCGTCAGGAATTTCCGTTGTGAATATCGACAACGGCTACGGGGCCGCCTACGCAGCCAGTCTGATCAATCGGCTGTAAATTTATGCGTGTCAGTGCCTGGGTAAGTGTCACCCCAAGGCTGTAAGGCGCCAGAACGATCTATCGTTTCGGGTTAATCCTTTACGAACTAACGCCTTCACGATTTTTGAAAGGGGAGATATGAAGATTCTCTATTTTGATTGCTTTTCGGGTGTTAGCGGGGATATGACGCTGGCGGCTCTTTTGGACTTAGGGCTTCCCCAAGAAAAATTACGGTTGGAACTGGAAAAGTTGGGCTTGAAGAATTACATCCTTAATATTTTTCAGGGAAGCCGTAATGGGATCGCGAGTATGGGAATAGAAGTAAAAGTCGGTCCAAAGGAGGAGAATCACAGACATTTTTCGGACATCCTGAAAATAATCGAGGGTAGTTCTCTCAAGCCGGATGTGAAAAAAACGAGTCTGGCCATTTTTCAGCGCCTGGCCGAAGCAGAAGCAAAAGTCCATGCCCAAAGGGTGGAGGAAGTTCATTTTCATGAAGTCGGAGCTGTAGATTCCATCGTCGACATTGTAGGAACGGCCATCGGAATTGATTATTTCCAGCCCGGTAGGATTCTATCTACGGAATTGCCTATGGGGAGAGGATTCGTGCAATGCCAGCATGGTCGGCTTCCGCTTCCGGCGCCCGCCACTCTGGAGGTCCTCAAAGGATATCCATTAAAAAACGTGGAAGTTGAAGGGGAATTGGTAACTCCTACTGGAGCAGCGATTGTGGCCACGCTGAGTTCAGACGTAACATCTTTTCCGGCCATGACCGCGGAGAAGATCGGATACGGCATGGGGAAGAAGGATTTTCCAGACCGGCCCAATCTGCTCCGCTTGGTGTTGGGAGAAGCAACCGAAGCCTACTTAACCGACCGGGTGACTATACTTGAGGCCAACATCGATGACATGAATCCTGAGTTTTACGATTATTTGATGGAACGCCTTTTCAATCGGGGAGCTCTGGATGTTTCCCTTAACCCTTTATTGATGAAAAAAAACCGGCCGGGGACACTATTGCGAGTGATTGCTCAAGAGCATGACGCCGAAGCGCTCACGGATCTGATTCTAAGAGAATCTTCCACTCTGGGGGTACGCCGTTATTCGGCAGGCCGAAAAAAACTGGATAGAGAAATCAAGGAAGTGGAAACAAAATACGGAAGGGTTCGCGTGAAAGTTTCTGGAGACTTGCGCTTTCAACCCGAGTACGAAGATTGCAAGCGCATTGCCCTGGAGAAAGGAGTCCCCATCCAGGAGGTTTACCTGGAAGCGATGAAATTGCGAAAATAATATTTTTCACCGCGCGCTCGGCGGTGAAAAGCGAAAAAAGAGGAGATAGTGATGGGCATTGACTGGGGAAAAGTAAAAGAAGAAGCCATTCAGATTCTGAGTGATTATATAAAAATTGATACAACCAATCCACCCGGGAAGGAATTGCCAGGGGCCCTCTACCTCCAAAGCTTTTTGCAAAAAGAGGGATTACCAGCCATGGTGTTAGAGTCCCAACCCGAGAGAGGGAACCTGTTTTGTGCGATGAAGGGGACCGATAATCTTTCGCCCCTCATTCTTCTTCACCATATCGATGTAGTGCCTGCGGAAGCAGAAAAATGGAAAAATCCTCCTTATTCCGGAGCATTGATTGATGGCGAAGTGTGGGGGCGAGGGACTCAGGACTGCAAATCATTGGGGGTAATCGAGCTTGTCGCTTTTCTATTGCTGGCCCGAGAAGGATTCAAGCCTAAACGCGACATTGTTTACCTGGCTACGGCCGACGAGGAGACAGGGGGGAAATGGGGGGTAGGCTGGCTCTTTCAAAATCATCCCCAATTGATGAAAGCGGATTATGTGATCAACGAAGGTGGAGGGATAGGCATGGCCGTTGGCCAACGAAACGTCTATACCTGCCAGACGGCTGAGAAGGGAATTTGCTGGCTGAAACTCACCTTTCGCGGCAAACCCGGGC
>JAOUFX010000667.1 GCA_029857975.1 Deltaproteobacteria bacterium
GCTCCGGCTGCCTCACCGTGATTTTTAAATAGCATGGCATAGCGCAGGCGGAGGTCCCGGCGCAAGTCAAGCATGCGGTCCCGGTAGGCCCAGAGAACCTCCTCGAAATGTTTGGGAGAGAGATGGGTGAGGATTTCCTCATGGTTAGGGGTTTCGATGATCACTTCATGGGCTCCGATGCCACTCATCTTATCGTAGAGCCCAACCCCCTCCCGGTTAATTTCCCCTTCTACGCGCAGGGCAGGAAATTTATTGGAGACTACCCGCAGACGCCATCCCGGTCCATTGGCCGGCGAGCCCTCCTGCCGGAAGGCTAAAATTTCAGGGGGAGTTTTATCCTCGTTTCCCGGGCAGAAGGGGCAGAAACCGCCTTTGGGCTTGTGATTCTGGACTCCGAAATCGGATGGTCTTCTACTCCTTTCGGTTGAAATAATTACCCACCGGCCGGTTACCGGGTCCTTGCGTAATTCCGACATTCAATCCTCCGTATCAATTTAACTTTGGCATTGGGCATTGCGGTTTAGTCAACCCCCATTCCTCCACAAGAAAGAACGAGGAGCAGTTTTTTTTTCTCTTCCGGCTTCAGGGAAAAACGCCAGTGGAAGAGGAGAACCGTACCCTGGTAAGTTTTTTCAAAGCCGCTCTCGGACTGGGAGACGGTTTCAATGGGGAAGCGCCAGAGCTGGGCGGTTGGGTCTACTTCCAGAGAAACCTCCAGCCTCAGAAATTTGTCTATGAGACGTATGTCTTTTACTTCTGGAAGGACTCCGCTGCTATCCAAGCGCCGATCTTGTTCTTTAAGGCCGGGAAACAAGAAATAGCGTCCCGGGTCATTGCCGGCGAGCAAAGTCAGGTTCATTTCGACCCCGAACCAAAAGCTGACCTCGCCGGAGCTACGATTGACGATTTGGTACTCCACTTCCATTGTAGCTGCCTCTTGATGAAAAAGGAAGCGTTTATAGGTGTCGACGGGCACCTTTCCTTCGCGCCTGAACAGCCCGCCTTTTCGTTGCAACAAAATGGACAGCCTGGATGAATTTTTCAGTTTTTTTACCTCTTGCAGCTCATACGGTTGATTGACAAAATTACCCCATTCCGGGTACTGACAGCGATAGAACTGATCAAAGGTGGAATCCTCCCCGAAAAAATGATCCAGAAAAGAATAACGAGTATACCAGTCATACATCAAGATTTCCCCCAACCCTTCTTCTTTGATTAGAAGATCGTGGTTGCCTTGGGGTTGTCCTCCCGCAGGAAGCGGGTTGGCTAAGGCGTTTTTAAGCTTGCGATGGTAGGCCTCGGGTCTGCGGGTGAGCACGTTGGTAAGGTTAAATTTTTTGGGTCGGTAGTCTAATTCGATCAGAGCCCCGCCATAGCTCGGTTTCAAAATGGCTCCCAGATGAGGGCTGCTGATCAAAATTTCTGATTGCAGATCTTTATCCAGGTCGACGATTTCGTGATACAGGTATTTTTCTTGACCCTGATCGATGCTTTCAGCCATACATTCGGCCGCAATGAGATTTTGATATACGCCGTGGCGCAAGGAGTTGAGATAGAGACCTCCAAAAAGGCCGTGCCAATAGGCGCAATTAACCTGACTTTTCCAGAGGGCCTTTAGGGCTTCGGGAGGGTTGAGGGTATTCTTTTTCTTCCGGGGGGAATTTTTAGCCAAGGCTCGGTGAATCTTCTCGCTTACGTAGAGCATCTTCTTATGCATATGATTGGTTTCGGAATATTTCACCAGGAAATTCTCCCAAGATCCCCCGCGAAGATAAGGCCTGAATTTTTCCAGCCGCCCTTCTTCTTTCAGTTCTTCGAGCAGGTCCGCGAATTGGATGGCTGAAAGAGTCGGAAGAGCCCATTCCATCATTTCGTCATAAGAGGCGGGGGGGAGGTAGGCTCTGCTCTGGGGGGGGAATTTATCCATATATTCGCTAAAGGTGAGCAGGTTTACCCAGTCCAGGTTTTCCTCCAGCAGGCGAATGAATTTTTCCAGCCATCCTTCTTCGTAAACCCAGCGATACGTTCCGGGCCACAGGCCAAACTTTTCCCCGTCATCGGCATAGGTGACGGCCAGGTGGCCGGAATCCGTAGCCCAGAAACGTAAGGCTTCGATGGTTTCTTCAGGGCGCCGGAAAGGAATAGCATAGCGGAGGCGCTTGTTGCTGGGAAAAAGGGAAAGGGTATAGCCTTCTGAATCCGTGACATAATGGCCGAACATATCTTCATCCGCAAGCCCGGTGTAGCGAAAATGCGAATCGTCCAGGACGGTAAATTTTAACTCCGTAGGGGCAATGATTTTGGGCAAGGTGGGCATCCATACCCTTTCGGCCAGCCAGAAACCTCGAGGATGAGCGTTTAGTTTGGCGGCAAGGTACTGGCTGAGTAAGTTGATTTGACCCACGGCATCCTGGGCGGGGATGAAGGGCAATAAAGGCTCATAAAAGCCGCCGCTCAGGAGTTCAACCTGTTGGCGATCAACCAGGTGCCGCAACCGTGGAAGAAAATCAGGGCGATTTTCTTCCAGCCATTCCAAAAGAGATCCACTGTAATGAAGGGCAAGGCGGAAGGAAGGGTGTTTCTCCAAGGCATCCAGAAAGGGTCCATAACAATGTTCCCAGCCTTCGCGAAAGACGTGTTCAAAATTTCCCACGGGCTGATGGTTGTGTACGGCGAAAAGCAGGTTGATTTTTTTCATTACCGGGTCTCACCTTTTCACTTAGACTTGCCAGAGGGTAGATTCAAAATCTTGGTCCGGAATGACCAGCGTAAGGTACCCGCTGCGCGGGTAGCGTTCCATTTCGAGGCCTTCTTCTTGAACCTGAAGGAAAAAATCCACTCTCTGGCTGGGCTGAAATTGCAGCGCCGCAAACGGAATGG
>JAOUFX010000669.1 GCA_029857975.1 Deltaproteobacteria bacterium
CGCAAACAGAGCGCTTCCTAAAACGACATTATCCAAAACTTCGTCTGGCCAGTCCATCACGCCAGCTTCAATGAGCTGCTTCAAAGACTCTCTATGCATCTTGCGAGAGAAGGCCTCTGGTACACCACAGCAAACAATTACAGCCGGAGCACTACTGACTTGAGGTTGTCCAGCGGCGGCAGTATTTGCCAATTCTTCTATTTTAGCCTTATCTTGAACCACAATGAATCGCCATGGTTGCGTGTTGCCCCATGACGGCGCTCGCCTGCCCGCCTCCAACACCTTTTCAATCTTTTCTTTTTCCACGGGCGCCGGCTTCCACTTTCTTATGCTTCTCCTCTTTAGAATTGCCTCTGGTACATCCATCTTGGTTCCTCCTTTCGAATATTTAGTTCTTCCCTCAATTTTGTCCTTACTGGTCTGATATAGACGCCTTTCACGCGTGCTAACACCCACACCTCCTTTCACATTCGTCCTAACTTCTCTGAAAAGCAACGGTGAACGGCCTAACGACCAAGCTCGCCCTCCGCACGGTAACAGTAGAAGTTGGCTTGGATTACAACCAACTCTCATTTGCAGCACCAGACTTAATTCAGGGCCGCCCCGTGCGGTCGGTGTGCAGCGCCTTGTTAGGCTTTCCCCTTCCCCATTTTGGCGGATGTGTAGCCCTGGACTCTAAAGGCCAGTGATTCCAGTTTTCACATAACGTTCCCAACCCTTGCAAAGTGCAAAGCATTTGGGCGAACGTAGTGAGCCGCAAAGCCCTTGGTAGGTGATGTGATTTTCAATACTCTCAGCGTTTCAAGAGACAAAATCAACCCTATCAGCCTTAGTGCCCTTCTGGAAACCACCCCTCTCTTGTCAGAATCTCGCCTGCTATCATTGTGCTTGGAACGTCACCCCTTGCTACATTTACCGCAACTCCTTCACCAACAGCATTTACAATCTTCGCAACCGCTTCATGCGTGAAACCAGGGCAAAGGATTAGAAATTGGATTCCTTCATTTTGGACCAAGTCCTTACACACATTGACTGCTTGATCAAAATTCATCAGCTCAAACAGTACTGTGGTAAGTTCAAGCTTTGAGGTCTTGATTGAAGCTCTGTGCCTCTTGGGGTCGCCATCGGGTGCCATAAAGACAAATCCTGCTTTGAAAGCCATAACACACCTCCTTTTTATCTACTTTTTAACATAATACGTACTTCTTTAAAATGTTTGCAAAAAGCCATTAAGAAAATTGTCTCGCCTAACGTCCCGCGTGTTTGCGAAGTGCCGAAGGCATTTGGGTGAGCGAAGCGAACCGCAATCACGCTGTTAGCCGACCTGAAGGGCAGGTGCCCGAGGGGAGCGGAGTTCGCCCGCCTCTCCACTCCCTCTGCTAGATCATCGTGGAGGTCGCCAGTGTGGCAAACAATGATCTCTACCGTCTGGCCACCAGCCGGGCGGTTGTACCCTGAGCCCGGGCACCCTTCCTAAACAGGACCGCGCGTGATGGCAGTTTGGTCCTCCATCACGTCGAACTGCTTCATGCTTATATCACTGAAGGCAGGCTGACCGGTCAGCCCAGCCGCGAGCGGCCCTGCGAGGTACTCCTTCACTGATGCCTCATCGTCGAACAGATAGATCCCCCCGGCTTCCTGTTCCTCTTCGTTTATAATCCAGATCTTCCAGCGAAGACCGGCAACAGCCGCGAATTGGCCGGCAACGGAAGATACCACCTGCTCGTACTCGGCCCTTGCCGCCCCCCAAACCTGCCACCTGCACTGCTCTACCGACATCGGATCCCAATTCGGCCTTCCCCACAGCCGTCACTCACCGACCTTCCGAGAGATCTCCTTCCAAGTACTGGTTCGCTTCTTCCCGCAATCAGGAAGCGAAATGTCTAATGCAAAATATTATCGTGCACTCTGCTTTCTGTGTCGAGAACTTTCACATTTTTATCGGCCGTCTCAAACGCGGCATCATAACGCTGTATGATACAATTCGTAGGCTGTCAAGTCCCATAGTCCAGTCCTGCGTGATTACCCACAAGTTACCGAGGACTTGCAAACTCTGCTCAACGCAGTATGATTGGGAGTGCAAACAACCCAACAACTGCGGAGGGCGGAGCTATGGATATCATACTGCAAAATCCTGCAATTGCCAACCTGCCAGTGGTCGAGCTTGAAAATGCCCTGAGCGCATTTGCTGTCTTGGTCACCGTCGCCACGCTAGCGCTCGCCGCACAATACCCGTTCCCTGGGGTTTGGGGTGCAAGGCACCCCAAGAGGTCTTTAGCGAAAGTGTTGCACTTGCTCCCTAAATATGGTACAATGGAATGAGAAGGTGGTTGAGGATTTGCCAAGACTTGCATATCCATTGACTGGTGAACAGTCGTTGAGTTCCATTTCGAAAGAGAAGGCGAGATGGGTGGTACTGTTCTTTTTTTCTTCTATGGAAGCATTCTATTCTGCGTCATCGCCTCTGTTGTGAGAATGACAAAGTATGCCCGTGCTCCTCTGCACCTCCGATGGGAACTCTATCGAGGGAGTTCCGTTTATGAACTGACAGATTGGTGGAAGAAGAGCCTTCGCCGTTTCAGAGAGAAACTGAGAGAGGTGACCCTTGATATTCTTTTCTTGAGGGAATTTTACCATCGAAACAAAAGTTTCTGGTATTTCCTCTTCTTATTCCATATGGGTCTCTACCTCCTCTTTCTCTGGCACCTCTGGCTTTTCATCACGGCAGTGACTCTCCCCTTCGAATCTGCCGGGATCGGGGGGCTAGTTTTCGGGCACGTTGCCACAGGGCTCAGCCTGATCGGAGGGAGTGGGATTCTCATCCAACGCATTGTTGATGGAGAATTGAGCATCTATTATCCTCG
>JAOUFX010000668.1 GCA_029857975.1 Deltaproteobacteria bacterium
CCAGATCCGGAGGCCGTGTCGATCTTTCCTGACCAGACGAAGACCGGCCGACCTTCTAAGGGACGCGAGGAGAGGTTAGCCATTTGCAGGTTGAGGTCCATCCGGTAACTGTCGGCATAAAAAATGATCTGCTGGCTAACTTGCAGGCCTTCGGGTGAATTCCAGGTAAAAAGCAGTTCCCCTTTGGATTGCCGGGGTCCCAAGTTCAAGGTATCCACGTTCACCTGGAAAACGGAATCGGGGGAAAATGGGAAATTGGCTTCCGTGATCTCCAGTCCAAAAGGGTAACCCCTGCTCAGCGTCTCTGTGGCCAGGTCGATGGTTTTGGCTCCTTTGCCGATTTTGTCGGCATATTTTTTAACTTCCCAGCTTTTCAGCCGGGCTCCTCGAGTATCGAAGATCGCGGTGTAAAGCGGGGTATCCACAATAATGTCCTTACCGGGATGGGTTTTGATTGTTTCCCCCGGCGGGACCGAAGTGGATGAAGGAGTGACTTTTTCCACTGGCCGAGCTTTTGCTTGAGCTTTTTCTGGGGTGGGCTTTTCTTTAACGGTCTCCGGGGCGGAAGGAGCAAAAAACTGCTGGTAAAAAACCAGAATGATTAAAGAAATGATTACAGCTAACAACGCGCGTTTTTCCATGAATAACCTCCGTTTGATCCCTCCGTTCGGTCACTGATGAGATCGGCCCGCTGGGTGATTGGATGGGGGTTTGATTACCGGGTCATAACCTCCGGGATGGAAAGGGTGACACTTCAAAAGCCTCCACATGGCCAAAAATAAACCTTTAGCCGGACCAAATCGCTCGACCGCTTCCATAGCATAGACAGAGCATGAGGGCGCAAAGCGGCAAGAAGAGAAGGTTAACGGGGAGAGGAATCGGCGATAAAATCGAATGAAGCCAAGAACGATCCGGGTCACCATCCAAAAGTTGAGGGAGCTATTGCTCTTTTAAGATTCCTTTCAATTCTTTCGACACTTGCCAAAAATTTAGTTTCGCTGCACCCTCTTTCGCTGTGATCACGAAGTCAGAAGAGTTGAAGAGTGCTTCTTTATTCAGGCGATAAAACTCCCGAATGAGTCGCTTTAAACGATTGCGTTTGACCGCTGAACCAACCCGCTTTCCCACGGTGATCCCCAATCTCCGGCGGGATTGACGGTTGGAACATATAAAAACCCCGAAATGTTCTGTCTGGAATTTAACCCCTTCCTTAGAGATTCTCAGAAAATCGGCCCGACGGCGGATCTTCTCTTCTTTTTCCAAGGTGTTAGGGCACATCTGCCCGGGGCTCCGATCTCCAGCGGTGGGGATAATCTCAATATCCTTCCGCCTCAACCGCCAATCTCTTCCGGCCTTTGGCCCTCCTGCGCTTCAAAACCAAACGCCCACCTTTTGTGGACATGCGCTGTAAGAAACCGTGAGTTCTTTTCCTGCGAATGTTGCTTGGCTGATAAGTCCTCTTCACCAATATACTCCTGCTGGGGGTGATTTTTCTTATTACTAACTAAAAGCAAGCAATTTTTTCAATCCACAGAGAGCACAGAGAATAATTTCATAATTAAAAATCAAAATAAGCTCAACCTTTTCTCTGGTCCATCCGTACTGAATCGCCTTTTTTAGGTGATAGATATCAATTTTTTTAAAAGTCTTTAAGAAATAACTCTTGAAAAATTTAACGATTCATTTAAAATTTATATTTTATTATTTTAATAATGAAAAAGCAAGATTAAAATAGGAAGAAATGAATTCGTGGTCAAAGGATAAGAAAACTTTGAAAATTCATCCTCTTTGCTTTTTTGACATGGATCGCACGCTGATTGCAACGAATTCCGGTGTTTCGTTCATGCGCTATTCGTTCCGCCGGGGGAAAACCAGCCGTTGGCAAGTGTTTAGATCCATGCTGGATTATATGCGTTACCGTTTTGACCTCCTGGATATGGATAAGGCTTACCGGGATTCTCTAAGACTTCTGGTGGGGGTCCGTGAGGAGGAGTTAATCCAATTCTGCCAGGAATGGTTTGAGGAAGTGGTCAGGGATTTTATTTATCCTCAAGCTTTTGATTTCGTACGCCGACATAAGGCCAAAGGGGAGACGGTGGTGATTATAACCAACGCCACGACCTATGCCGTACAGCCACTTGCTCAACACTTGGAAGTTGGCCACATTTTGGGCACCCGGCTGGAGGTTAGCAAAGGGTTATTCACCGGAAACTATATTGAACCCCTTTGTTTCCGTCATGGGAAGATATTCTGGGCGGAGAAGCTTATCGGCGAATTAGGTGGGGAGTTCAATGCCAGCACTTTTTATACGGACAGCATTACCGACCTTCCCCTTTTAGAACGGGTGAAACATCCAAGAATTGTCAATCCAGATTCCAAACTCCGGGCTTTGGCCAAAAAACGCGGATGGCCGATTCATGAATTTCGCTTGCCAAAATCCGGGGAAAAGGTGGGTAAAGAATAAAGAAGATAAGAGAAGGCATCCTTTACAGATGCCTTCTCTCCAACAAGTTGACCTTCTCAGTACATCAGTACAATTGTAGCTCTGGGGGCGAAGTAAGAAAGGATAAAATACTTTCCGGCTATTTTCCCCTTCTTAAAAAATCTTAGTGATGCTGGTGATGGTTTTACCCGTAACCCAGATGTTAACCACGTCACCAACATTGATCCCAGCGAGGTCTTTGGCTGCCTTCTTCCCTACGCTGAGCATAACCTTTTTTTGTTTCTTCACCGAGTCCTGTTTGATGGTAATTTTTTTGGCTGCAGCATCGATGGAGACAACACTCCCGCCCATCCGGTACACGACGGGCTTGGGAGGAGCTTCTTTTTTTACCGCCTCCGGTTTGGCAGGTTCGGCCGGTTTG
>JAOUFX010000670.1 GCA_029857975.1 Deltaproteobacteria bacterium
CCGCTGCGGAGCGCAGGTTCAGGGTAATACTCTTTTTGTTGCGGTTGCAGGAGAGGTAATAAGCGCTCTCTTTACCGATGTACGGCGGCGCCCAGGCTCGAGAATCATCTCCTCCATCCGGTGATTCGACCTTCAGAACTTCTGCGCCCATGTCGCCTAACATCATCGTGCAATAGGGCCCGGCCAGGGCCCGGGTCAAATCCAATATGCGAATTCCATCCAGGGGTCCATGCATTGAAAATCTCCTTCCCTCCCCAAAAGAATTTCCTTTACCATTAAGGTGTTTTTTGACTCAGGTTACTCCTTCGGTACCCAGCTTTTCTACATCTTCTGCGGACAATCCCAACATCCGCGAGAAAACTTCTATCGTATGTTCACCGACATCCGGACAGGCTTTTTCGATTTTACAAGGGGTGCGGGAAAATTTCATAGGGGTACCGGCCACCTTGAGCTTACCCGCGCGACGATGTTCCACTTCGACGATCATCTCCCTCTCCCGGATATGCGGATCATTGACCACCTGGGCCATATTGTTCACGGGGCCGCACATGACCTCCGCCGGTTCCAGAAGAGCCAGCCATTCTGCTGTGGTTTTGGATTTCATCAGCTCATTCATGAGAGGTTCAAAAGCCGGATAATTGGCAATACGATCCTGGTGGGATTGGAATCGGTTGTCAGTAAGAAATTCTTCCTTTCCAGCCACCTTGCAGAACTTCCGCCAGTCCTCCTCGGAAACCGTGATGAGCACCAGATATCCATCTTTGGTTGGAAAGATCTGAAAAGGGGTCATCAAAGGATGACGTGTCCCTAAGGGGGTTGGGATTTCGCCTGTGACCAAATATCGGATTAAGGCGTTCTCGCCAAGAGCCACCTGGCTGTCCACCATGGCCACGTCAATCCACTGCCCCTCTCCGCTTTTCTCCTTCTCATGGAGGGCCGACAAAATGGCGATGGCGGCAAACAAGCCCGCCCCCATATCCCCGATGGAATACCCGACCCGCACGGGGGGCTTCCCCGGCTCTCCGGTGATACTCACCGTTCCACCCATCCCTTGAGCGATCATGTCATAAGCCGGTTTTTGGGCATAAGGCCCTTTTTGGCCAAAGCCTGACAACGAGGCATAAATAATCTTCGGATTTTGCTGGCGAATCGCTTCGTAACTGAAACCCAACCGGCCCATAACCCCCGGCCTAAAATTTTCCACCACGATGTCCACTTTCTTTACCAGTTCGAAGACGATTTTTTTTGCCCGTTCATTGCGCAGGTTCAGGGTAATGCTTTTCTGGCCGCGATTGATGCTTAAAAAATAAGAGCTGATTCCCTCAATAAAGGGTCCATTACGACGAGCCGTATCTCCTTTGCCAGGTTCTTCGATCTTGATCACCTCTGCTCCCAGGTCGCAGAGGAGCATGGTGCAGAAAGGTCCGGCGAGGGCCCGGGCGAAACTCAGTACTTTTACTCCTTCCAAAGGTCCAGGCATTTTGCATCTCCATTTCCATTACTTTTTCCGTTCATCGAGCTATGGTTTATAGTGAACAGCTTAAATAAGTTGACATTTGGTAAATGGTCATTGCGAACGAAGTGAAGCAATCTCATAAGATTGCCGCGTCGCTTCGCTCCTCGCAATGACTACTTTCTTTGGCCGTTTACTATAGGTGTACCGGCGGGGGTGCGTCGAAGTTTTTGCATCGTGATCCCCGTGGCAATCAGGGCAAACCCCCCAAAATCCGTAGAAAGGCCGGGGTTAAAGAGTAAAAGCCCCCCGGCGATAAAAAAGAGGCGCTCCAGTATATTCGTGGGTTTTAGAAAATATCCGAAAAGCCCGGCGGATACGAATAAAACGCCCATCATAGCCGTCAGGGTGGTGTAGATGATGTCTATCGGTTCCCCCTGCATCAGCAGAGCCGGGTAAAATACGAAGGTAAAGGGGATAAGGTAAGCCCCCAAGCAAAGGCTCATGGCGATAAAGGCCATGCGCAGCCAGTTGCCGCCGGATATCGTTACCGCCGTATATATGGCAACGCACACGGGTGGACTGATGTTTCCCAGGACGGAATAATAAAAAATAAACATATGGGCTGAAATTCCTTTAATCTCCAGCCCCATCAATGTCGACCCCAACACTGCCGCGCCGATGATGTAAGCGGCAGTCGTGGGCATTCCCATGCCCAAGATCATGATCATAACCATAGTGGCGATAAGGGCTAAAAGGATATTGACTCCCGCCAAGGTCATAATGGCTTCGGACATCTTAACTGCGAGACCTGTCAAAGAAACCAATGAAACGGCCATTTGCACGCAAACCGCCATGGCCATCAGCGTGGCCAGAGCGGTAATAGTCCCGGTGGAGAGCGCCCCACCAATCGTTTGGATTCGTTTCCAGAGTTGTCCGGGGGATAGGAGTCCAGCGATCAAAAAGGTGGCTATGGCAGCAAGCAGCGCCATTACGGCGGCCAGTTGGGGTGGAAGTAACAGGACTAAAATATATAGGAGGATGCCAATCGGAATGAGCAGGTTGATCATGGGCCCGAGGGCAAAAACTTCCCGGGCTTTGGGCATGAGTTCCGGCGGCACTTTCCCCAGGTCATATTTTTTAGCGGCGAAAAAAACTCCTGCCCCTACCCCAAAGAAGTAAATGAGGGCGGGAATGATAGCCGCCACACATACGTAAAGATAGGGAATGCCCAACATCTCCGCCATGACAAAGGCTCCTACCCCCATGATCGGGGGCATAATCTGCCCTCCGGAAGAGGCGGAGGCTTCGATGGCTCCGGCCAACTCCGGTCGATAGCCTAACTTTTTCATCGTGGGGATGGTAAAAGTTCCGGTGGTGGCCACATTGGCTACGGCTGAAC
>JAOUFX010000671.1 GCA_029857975.1 Deltaproteobacteria bacterium
AGGAATGGCCCATGAGTATATCGTGCGGGGGCGAGTATCCTGCGTGGCTTTGTGAGGAGAGGGCAAAGCTACCAACCCAAAGCGCATGGCCGCCAGCGTTGGCACGTTGACGCCCACTTACATCTTTGAAGGCGGCATCTGGATAGATGCAACAGCGCCCCTGAACCTTGACTTAAAATGAGACGGCTTGGATATGGCGTATCGTCCAAGTATGCATCTATGATTTCTCCTGTTTCCACAACAAAACGAACATCCGTTTGATCGCGTGAGTGCTAAATATAATCTTTCCATTTTCCGGCAAAAGAAGAAACTCCTTATATCAACCATAATTGTAGAGACTTACCATTTTTATATTATATGCAGGATAAACGTTCCTATCAACTATATTGGCGGAGCGCTTTTATTGGCAATGCCCCAGCAGGTTGAAATGTAATTTTATTGCTTTCCGATTGAAATGGTGGATGGCATGATCAAAACAAAAAATCAACATTACAGGAGGTACTTTTCGTCTCTCCGGGAAAATTTTCGTCTTTGCCCAAATTTAAAGCTAAAATCTAAAAAGAGTGAAAATTGGATTTCTGACTCGCTGTTGATTTCGGGTTGAAAGAAAGTTACGACCTAAATCATCGGCGCGGGCAAGTACCACAGACCAAAATCAACTTACAGCTATTCCGCGTTTGCTGGATTGCTTTTTTATGAAAATTCTTATATTATTTTTAATAATCTTTTCTTGTGGTTGCCGCAACACGATTGAAAACAGTTTTCAATATGGCTAAGTTTACATTTCTATTTTACAGCTATGCAAGAACAATGATGGTAAATGGGGCAACAAGACAAAATAAGGAGGATTGTCCATGAAACAGACCACCAAGGAATCATTCGACGTACGGGCTTTCGTTGCCTTGACAGCTACCATCGCCGGCCTAGGGCTTCCCGTAAGCGGCTACGTTAACCACCTTTTTCAGATAGACCCGATGACAATTCAGCGTCACGCCTGGATGTCAGCTCATAACATCCTTGGCGTCATCTTCGCTGTATTCGCGATTTGGCATGCCATCCTTAATCGCCACGCTCTGTTCAACCATGTCAAGGGCACTTTCACGCGAATTCCGTTCATTCGTCGAGAGGCGATCTTCGCTATAAGTGTAGTCGTACTCGGTCTGTTCTTTTTCGTTGGTCACGCGTTCATTGTGGATTGAAAGGAGTTCTTATGGCGGTGAATAACGAAATCCTTAGTAAGGTGGGATATAATTGGTGGGATGAAACCGAAGGGATATTCGCTACGGTACGTTTTTTTATTAATCCGGTGAGATTCGATTACTTTTCACGTATACTGCAGCATGAAAAAGACAGCGGGCGGGAATTGTCAACAGTACTCGATGTCGGTTGTGGCGGGGGATTCCTGTCCGAGGAGTTCGCGCGAGCCGGCTATAAGGTTACCGGTATCGATCCGACTCCACAATTCATTGTGAGCGCGCAAAAACATGCGGCGGAAGGCGGGTTACACATTGACTACCAAACCGCTTCGGGAGAAAATCTGCCCTTTTCCAACAGGACATTCGATATAGCCCTTTGTTGTGACGTATTGGAACATGTGGATGATATCGAGCGAGTGATCGCTGAAATCTCAAGAGTACTGAAAACCGGCGGCATTTTCTTCTACGATACGATTAACAGGACATTTGCAAGCAAGATCGCGGTAATCAAGGTTATGCAGGAGTGGTCATCAACAGCCTTCGTACCACGGAACGCCCATGATTGGAATAAGTTCATCAGGCCGACGGAGTTGTCCGGTCTGATATCAAGAAAGGGTCTCGCAAATCAAGACATCCGGGGAATCTCGGTGCGCGGCAACCCCATCGCTATTTGGCTCAACTTCCGCAGACGTGCCCAAGGCATGATCTCCTACCAGGACCTTGGACGCCGCTTAGAGTTTCACGAGAGTAGCGACACGCGCGTTTCGTACATGGGTTACGCGATTAAGAGGCCTGATAGCCAGTTTTGATAGGCCAGGTAATACTTTCAAGAATTGCTTCGAATTCAAGGTATCGTGCCAATCTCTACACTCCACCAAAATTCAAGGAATGAAAAGCATATCCAAACCTCAATTACTGGTAGAAGTCTACAACATCTGACAGAATTTGTCACTCGATGATTTCAGGAAGTACTCTACTTTTTTAGGAAAAACCTGTCAAACACTATTTCAGGAAGAAAGACATTTTAGACAAGTATGCTTAAACCGAATTAACCCTTTTTAAAAACCGGATATTTGGAGAGGGGAGTGTATTTCAGACCCCCACGCCATGATTATGACCTGTACCCCCCCACCCCCCCAAATTCTCATTGCCCGTAGGAGCGGAGAAATTTGCTCTACCCGCAAGGTCTTCCGGTCTTCTCTGATTTAGGGATACCCCCGGTCTTTCTGGCTTCAATAATTCATCGCCGGGGCATCTCATGTAAAATGGCTATTGCAACAATTAACAAAAAAAACAAAAGACCGATAATTATCCATCCTTGAAAGTCTGTCATTTTTCGCCTTCCCTCCCTGTGATAAATTCTTGGTCTTCCTAATTCCTTCCGGAAATGCCTTTCTACGCTATCACCAAAGGCCAAAATTCAAGACTTTTTTCTTTCCGAGGGGTAAGGAGGGTAGGGGGTAAATTCAATTTCCCCCTTTTGGGGTTAAAAACAGGGAAAATCTTCAAACTGGGGATAAATAAGAAATAAATTGAAAAATAAAGGAATGATAAGTTTTAGATAACTAATTGATTTTATTGGCGCGCCCGGCCCGGCTCGAACGGGCGACCTGCGGATTCGAAGTCCGACGCTCTATCCAACTGAGCTACGGGCGC
>JAOUFX010000672.1 GCA_029857975.1 Deltaproteobacteria bacterium
GTCTAACCGGGCAAAGCCCGTGATCATGTTCTTGGCGAAATCCGGCTTGATCTCAAAAAAATGGCCTTGGTCCACGATGCGCTGAATGACGTGATGCATGTCATACCATTTCTTCGAATCCACCGGTACAATATCAAGCAGTTCTTCATCCCGCCGGTTCGGGTCATCGCCAGTGGGGACAACCGGCGGCTCCTCTTGATTGTGGGCAGGCAGAAAACTCAAGAGCTCCTGGCATTTCCGCAGGCAATCCTCATCATTCTCGGCTAATACATCGCAGCAACCACTCACCTCCGCATGCATTTTGGGGCCCCCAATTTCCTCTTCGGTGACGTCGACGAACTGCACGGATTTGATGAGCGTGGGAGAAGCGATATACATGTGGCTGGTTTTCTTCACCATGATTAGAAAATCCGTCAGAATAGGGGAGTAGGCGGCTCCGGCCGCACAAGGCCCCATCAAGAGCCCGATCTGAGGGATCACTCCGGAAGAAATCGTGTGGTAATAAAAATAAAGTTGGTAGGAGTCGTTAAAATCACGGGTCACCGCATCCTGAATCCGTACCCCTCCGGAATCGATCATATGGATACAGGGAAGCCGAGCTTTCAAAGCCTGCTTCATCACCCGCAGCGTTTTTTTCCCATGAACCGAACCCTGGCTCCCTCCCGCGATGGTGAAGTCCTGGGCATAGGCATAAACGGGACGACCCTTGACACTCCCATGCCCGGTGATGACCCCATCGCCGGTTAAGTCCTGTTGATCGATGTCGAAACCGGTGATGCGGGGTTTGGCAAAAAGGCCGAGTTCTACAAAGGTGCCCGGATCGTAAAAAAAATTGATTCGTTCTCGCGCCGTCATCTTCCCCCGGCTGTGCTGCCTTTCCACGGCTTTGGGGCTGGCTAAGTTAATGACTCTTTCGCGTTCGGCTTTTATTTCGGCAAGTTTCTGTCGCATAGACTGGGAACCTCCTTACTCATTGTTGGCCGTTGGAATTTGGGCCAAAGCTGATAAGTGCAATCCCTCACGCCCCTTTCCGTTTCTCTCCATCTGCCGGGAAGCGTGGGGTTTAGATTTGAATAAAATCCTTTCCTATAGACCCTTAAACTGCGGCTCGCGTTTTTCCATAAAAGCCTTGACCGCCTCTTTTTGATCCTGCGTTGAGCGGCAAACATTCTGGGCATAGCTTTCCAACAGTAATTGCTCCCGCAGTTGGTTGCGAATTTTTTCCCACATTAATCTTTTCACCAATTCCACGGAGATCGGCGGTCCGCCGGCAATTTTTTGGGCCAGTTCCTTCGCCCGGTTCAGCAATTCTTCATGGGGAACCACCTTGGAGACCAGACGAATCCTTTCCGCTTCCCGGGCGTCGATGATGTCCCCCGTAAAGGATAACTCCAAGGCTTTCTCCATACCCACAATTAAAGGCAGCAAGAGGGTTGCTCCCCCGTCGGCGATCAGACCCCGTTTGACCCAGATGGCCGCAAAACGGGCATTGGTGGAGGCGATACGCATGTCACAGGCCAAGGTAATCGTCAATCCAACGCCGGCAGCAATACCATTGACCGCGGCAATGATGGGTTTGTTGATCTTTTCAAAAGCCAGGATTAAGTTCCCCACCAACGCGAGAATAGTTTTACGGCTGGTGTCTACTTGCTGCCCGGCAGCCCGGGCGGCCTGGACGGCAACATCCGCGCCGGAACAAAATCCTCGCCCCGCACCCGTTATAATGAGGGCTCTTAAATTATCATCCTCCTGGACTTCTTGCAAGGCCTGAGGAAAAAGTTCCCTCATTCCGGCATTGATGGCATTCATTTTATCCGGTCGATTCAGGGTTAAGATGGCAACATGACCATCTTTTTCTAAAATCAGGTCTTTACCTTCCATTTTTTCTCCTCCAATTTCTTGTCCGGCCCCCAACCCCTTCCTTTCTTCCCCCGTTGGGAGAAAAGGCAGGGTGAGGCGGGATGCAAAATTTTTCAAGAGAATCAGGGTTCATACTGCAGGGCGACCCCTTTCTTGATCAAATCCTGGATCTCCTGGTCGCTGTATCCGAGCTCTTTCAGGACTTCCTCGGTATTTTCGCCGAGCATAGGGGCCCGCCGTCGAAAAGGGGCAGACTTCCCCGAAAAAAATAAGGGGGTTTTAACCGCGACAATTTTTCCTATGTTGGGATAATCGACTTCTTCTAAGATCCCTCGTGTTTGCACATGGGATTCCTGAACGATTTCCCCAACGTTGCGGACTTTGCCACAAGCTACATCGGCAGCCAGGAGTTTCGTTTCCAGCTCCTGGCTCGTATATTTGCGGGTTTCGTTATTGATGATCCCGGCGATCTTGACTCTGCGTTCCGCTCTTTGCTGCCGGGTTGCGTACTGTGGCTCGTTGCCCACCTCCGGGAGGTTTAGGGCATTGCAAAGATTTTTCCACATATGATCGGTACCGGCTACAATGTAGATCAAACCGTCACGGGTCTCGAAATTCTGGATCGCACCCCCGGAAGGTTGAGCGGAGCCCGCTCTTTCAGGCAACTCTCCCCTCCTTATAAATTGGGTTACGTAGGGGCTCATAGAAAAGAGAGCCACGTCCAGCAAGGCCACGTCGATCCTTTGCCCCCCGCCGGTCTTCTCCCGTGCGAATAAAGCGGTGGCAATGGCAAAAGCAGCGTTTGCGCCCGTGCAATAATCGATCATTGCCGGACGTATCCTGACCGGGGGACGGTCCGGTTCGCCGGTGGAATCCATGATCCCTGACATGGCTTGCAGGACGGGTTCATAGGCTGGCCGGTCCCGAAACGGCCCGCTTTGCCCAAATCCGGAGATAGAACAATAAATGATTCCCGGGTTGAGCCGGCTG
>JAOUFX010000026.1 GCA_029857975.1 Deltaproteobacteria bacterium
GAATCGGGGGGTATGGCCTTGGCCAGGAGGGAGGGCATAGGTTCCGCGATGGCATGGCGGGGGGTTGGGGATAAGCCAGCCAAGAGAGAGCAGCCCGCCTGTTGACCAGAGGGGGGCGGGTCCCTTATTCAGGGTGCGGGAAAGTTCTTCCTCCCGCTCCCTCTTGGCCAATGTCAATGAGCCAAACTGGGGGGGGCAAGGCTCCCATCCCTGTTGACAAATCCAAAATATCTTTGTTAGAGTCCGTCCATAAGGAGATAATCCCTCTTGAAAAAAATCGTTAATGCACCAGCGGAGAAAGGAGACCGCCATGCAATATGACTTGACCGAAGAGCAAATATTGCTTCGCGACATGGTCCGCAAATTAGCGAAGGAGAAAGTGGAACCCGGGGCTACCGCCCGCGACCAGAAGGGAGAATTTAGTTGGGAAATGGTGGAGCTGATGCGGGAGAATGGTCTTTTGGGAGTCGATTTTGGAGAGGAATTCGGCGGAAGCGGCGCCGGCCTTCTTTCTTTGATCATCGTGGTAGAGGAGCTCTCCAAGGTTGATGCCGCCGCTGGCATTATCCCCGTCGGGCAAGAACTGGGCAGTTTGCCCATCCTTTTAGCCGCCAATCCGGAACAAAAGAAAAAGTTTCTTCCCCCCCTGGCGGCGGGAGAAAAATTGGCCGCCTTTGCTCTGACCGAGGCCAGCGGCGGCTCCGATGTGGCTGCTTTCCATTGCAAGGCAGTCCGCCAGGGTGATTTTTACCTCCTCAACGGAAGTAAAACATTCATCACCAATGGTGGAGTGTCAGAGACCGTAACCGTCTATGCGATCACTGACCCGGCCAAAGGAGGGCACAAAGGAGGCAGTGTTTTTATCGTGGAAAAAGGAACCAAGGGGTTTTCTGTCGGGAAACACGAGGATAAATTAGGCATTCGCTCTTCTGATACGGTGGAGCTGATCTTCGAAGACTGCCCCGTCCCTGCGGAGAACATACTGGGAAACGAAGGCCTGGGTTTTGCCATCATGATGAAGACCTTAGATTTCAGCCGCCCCGCGGTCGGTGCCCAGGCCCTGGGAATTGCCGCCGGCGCTTTTGAGTACGCCCTGCATTATGCCCAGGAGCGGGTAGCCTTCGGAAAGCCGATCATCGCTCATCAGGGGATATCGTTTAAGCTCGCGGATATGGCCATGAACATTGAAGCTTCCCGGCAGCTCCTATACAAAACGGCAGCCGTACTCCAGGAGCTTCCCAAGGACATGTCCAGGATAAGCCCGGAGACCATCCGTTTATCATCCATGTCCAAGTGCTTCTGTTCTGACGTGGCTATGCGGGTAACGGTGGAAGCGGTGCAGGTCCTCGGAGGATACGGGTACGTCAAGGAGTATCCGGTGGAACGTTATATGCGCGATGCCAAGATAACCCAAATTTATGAAGGGACGAATGAGATTCAGAGGGTGGTGATCGCCTCGACATTTTAAAGACAGGGTTCGAGGGGGCCGGGGTACAGGGGTTCGAGTGAAAAAACCCTAAAAGCACTGGAATCCTTGACCCCTTGAATCCTTGAATCCTGTCGTTGAGAAGTACCAATAAAAAGCTGCGATCACTAAGGCGTGCGTGATTTGGCCCTCGCGGATAAGCCGGGGAATTTCCGCCAAGGGTACGGTCTTCACTTCGATATCTTCGGTGGAATCCTGCCGGGGGAGATTGTGGAAGGTCACATTCCTGATCAGATAGGTATAGCAGCGGTTGGTATGAATGGCCGGGTTAGGGTGGACGGTGCCCAAAAGGATTGGCTCTTCGCCCCCATAGCCGGTCTCTTCCAGAAGCTCACGGCTGGCCGCCTGTGAGGGCGTATCCCCATCGTCAAGCATCCCTCCCGGAATTTCCAGGCAGAAATCTTTGGTCCCGAAGCGAAATTGTTTGACCAGGATCACTTGCTCATCAGAAGTAAGGGGGATGACATTCACCCAATCCGGAGAATCCAGAAGGTAAAAGTCATGTTCCCGGTCCGTGCGAGGAGAAAGGTAGTGTTCCATTTTCAGGGTAAAGATGCGGCAGGAATGCAGGATCTTGGAACCAAGAAACTTCCAGGGTCGAGGCACGTTCCCTTCCCTTTAGGAGGTCTTTACCCCTCTGGCTAAGACTTCTGTCAGATAATGAACTTCCACCGCCATGCTATTTCGGCTCGCGCCATGGCGGAGCTGCAAATAGCAACCCGGACAGGAAGTGACCAAGACCTGGGCCTTACTCCTCCGCAGGTTGTCCATTTTCCGCTGCAAAATTTTCATGGACAGATCATAGTTGGCCAGATTCAATCCCGCTCCTCCGCCGCAACACCAGTCGGCCTCGGGCATCTCCACGAACTGTAATCCCGGTACTTTCTTCAGCAGGTCACGCGGTTGGGACTTTATTTGCTGAAAACGGTTCAGGTGGCAAGGGTCGTGGAAGGTAACTTTCAGGGTTTGATGGTTCTGCGGGAAGGAAAGGGTTTGGGTGGCAAGGAACTCACTTATATCCAGTACGCGGCTGCTGAATTTCTGGGCCTGTTCGGCGGAGCCGGGCTCCCGGGCCAGAAGAACGGGATATTTTTTCAGAAAAGAAGAACAACTGGCACATTCGGTGACCACCGCCTCGATGTCGAGATCCTGGAAAACCCTCAAATTTTTCCGGGCCATGATCCTGGCGCCTTCGAGATCCCCGTGACCGTAGGCCGGCAATCCGCAACATCCATGTTCAGGCCAAAAGACCCGGTGGCCACTTTTTAGGAGCAGGCTCAGGGTCGCTAAGCCGATATCAGGCAAAGCGAAATTGAAAGCACAGCCGCCGAAATAGGCGATCTTTTTTCCCTGGCCCTTTTGTTCTCCCCCAAGCGCCGGCCATCGCTCCCGCAGGGTTTGATCCGGCAAAGGGGGTAAGAGGTCCATAGCCCGCAGGAGATCCCGGTTCAACCAGGGAAGGAAGCTCAGAGCCCGAATCAGCCTGGCTCCGCTCTGCAACAGAAAAGCTTTCTTGAGGGCCGCAGATAACTTCCGTGGATCCGGCAATAAACGGCGAAAAAGATACCGCTGCAGCCATGGCTCCCCGAACTCGCGGTAGTAATCCGACCGCATGGAGATCACTATTTCATCGGTCTCCACTGCCGGAAAACAGGCTTCCACGCATGCCCGACAGTTCAGGCATTGAAACAGGGAGTCCCGCGTTTCGGCGCTCCAGGTAAAATTTTTGTCTATCAGGGCCCGGGCCAGAGAGTTTCGGCCACGCGGAGCCTTGGTCTCCACCCCCGTAGCCTGATAGACCGGACAGGCGGCCAGGCAGAAGCCACAGCGGTTACACTTGACGACTTCGTCTTTTGGGGCCGTTATCATAAGCCTCCATAAAATCGGCCGGGATTTAAAAGGTGCATGGGGTCCAGGGCAGTTTTGATGGCTTTCATGTAAGGGAAGGATGGCCCTGGCTGTCCCCATACAGAGATGTTCTTTTTCAGCATCGAGGGAGCGGATTCAATCACCAAATTCCCTCCCGCCGCTTCCGCTTCTTTTCTGAGATCGGCAAGGATTCCCGCAATGGTCGCAACTGCTGGCGGCCCGGTTTCTTCCGACTCCAGAAAAAGATTGATCATGCCGGTTCCGAGATGGCCGAGGAGAGCCGCATCAACAGCGTTTTGCGCTGATAGAGATTCGGCCTTATGAAAGAAGGCCCCACCTTGGGAGAGGGAAGTAGAAACTTTACAGGAAGCAGCCAAATGGGAACGGTCCCGAAGGAGCGGATGTATCCCTTGGAGGACTTTCCAAATTGCTGCCGCCGGCAAATCCTGGAAAATTTGAAAATCGGACATACCCTCCTCTTCCCGCAGGAAGCGAATTCTTTGGGTTTGCGCTTCTACAGCTTCGCCGGACCCTTCGATTCCGATTAAAAGCAGAATCCCCGGCGGAAAAGCGGATGTTATGGACGGGGGGATGATCGCTGCGGCTTTCCGGTTGAAAAGCAATAAGGAGGAAGGAAGAAGGTCAGAGTGGACGATCTTAAATGCCATGGTCTGGGCCTGCGCAGCATCCCGGCAGGGGAGGACGAGAATAACTTCCCGCTCGGGAGCGGGCAATAAGCGCAGGGTCGCTTCGGCGATAATCCCCAGGGTCCCGCAAGAGCCTATATAAAGTTTGGTCATATCGTAACCGGAGACGTTCTTTACTGTCTTGCCACCGGCCTTGACGATTTCCCCTCCCGCCAAGACTAATTTTACGCCCAGGGTTAGGTCCCGGGCGCTTCCATAAAGAAGCCTTTTCGGGCCGCTGGAATTGGTGGAGAGAATCCCCCCGATGGTGGCATCGGCAAAGGGTGGGTCCAGAGGAATAAAGCAATGGTGTCGGGCCAGATTTTCCTGGATGGCTTGAAGCTTTACGCCTGCTTCCACGGTGATCGTAAGGTTTTCTAAATCGATCTCCAGGATGCGGTCCATACGGGATAGATTGAGTACAGCATCAAGCCGCGACGGAGAGTTCCCGCAATCGATCTTCGTGCCCCCTCCCATGGGAACGATGGAGGAGTTTTTCAGGGCGGCGAGGCGCAGGATCTCGCCGGCCTCCGGCACGCTTCCCGGAAAAGCCACTACGGGGGGGATGATTCCTTCCACGGAGTATTTTGCAGCCTCGGCCCTCGCTCCCCGGCAATTTTCTTCGCCGACAATGATAGCGATACCGGAAAGGAAATCACCACCCGGCGATAGATCCCGTTGGGATGGGATCTTCGGAGGGGAGGCTTCTACGGGTGGAAAAATTTTCCCCGGGTTGCAAAGGCCGGGGGGGTCAAGCGCTTCTTTGACTTTGCGCATAAAGGAGATGTCGGCGGGAGAAAAGATTAAACTCATGGAATCGATCTTTTCCAGACCAATCCCGTGCTCTCCGCTGATGGTTCCTCCCGCAAGGGCGCAGGCCTCGAGAATTTCTTTGCCCGCCTCAATGACCCGCGTCCGTTCGTTTTCATCCCGGTCATCAAAGAGGATCAAAGGATGGAGGTTTCCATCTCCGGCATGGAAGACATTCCCAATGGTCAGAGCGTGCTTTTGGGCGATCTCTCCCACCCGCCGCAGGACGCTTGGAAGTTGGGTGCGCGGGACCGTTCCGTCCGCGCATAAGTAACTGGTTTTAACCCGAGCTACGGCTCCGAAAGCCCCCCGGCGCCCCTTCCAGAGTATATCCCTTTCACTGGCGTTTTTGGCCAGACGAACCTCCCGCACATGATTCTCCTGGCAGATTTGGCGAATGCGGTCTGCCTGACGCTCCATCCCTTCCCGGATTCCGTCAAGCTCGATGATCAGAACCCCCTCGGCATCCAGGGGATATCCGGCGTGCACAGAAGCTTCCACGGCTCCCAGCACAACCTGGTCGATCATTTCCAGAGCCGCGGGGATTATGCCGGCAGCGATAATCGCGGAAACGGTTTTGCCGGCGTCTTCAATTTTGTCGAAGATCGCCAGGATGGTTTGCACCGCCTGAGGCTGATGGAGCAAGCGGAGGGTGGCCCGGGTGGCGATGCCCAAAGTTCCTTCCGCACCCACCATGAGGCCGACGAGATCGTATCCCGGCGGGTCTAGGCATTTTCCTCCCAACGAGACAATCCTCCCATCGGGCATGGCCATTTCCAGACCCAGGATATGGTTGGTGGTCACGCCGTACTTTAAGCAATGGGGACCACCTGAGTTTTCACCTACGTTCCCCCCGATCATGGAAACTTTCTGGCTGGCCGGGTCCGGGGCGTAAAGATAGCCGGATGGCGCCAAGGCATTCTGCACTTCCAGGTTGGTGGCTCCAACCTCCACTTCGGCCCTAAGATTATCGAGGTCGATCAAGCGCAGGGCCTTCATGCGGGAGGTCGCGATTACAATTCCTCCCTGGCAGGGAATGGAGCCGCCGGTTAGATTCGTTCCCGCCCCCCGGGGAAGGTAGGGAATTTGTTCTTCCAACGCCAGGCGGACAACGGAGGCCACCTGTTCGATGGTTGCGGGGAAAACGATAAAGTCAGGAAGAGAATGGTTTAACGAGGCATCGTAGCCATAGGCCCGAAGATGAGGTGGGGAATGTAATACCCATTCCCGGTTGACGATGGCTTGCAGTTTTTTGATTAACTTTTTTCTGCGCCTTGGGTCCATAAAAAATTTGAACCTCTATTTTCGCATGAAGAAGGGTTTAGGCGGAGATTCTGGACACGCATACTCGGAAGACTTTTTACGAGATCATCTTATTTGGCTTTGGAGAAAAACTCTTTAGCGGCAGTGGCACCCGCTCCCCGGGGAACTTCGAACCCCTGCTCCCGCAAGGCCTGCTCCAGGGCAATTAAAAAGTAAAGGACATTGGCCTCGGAGGAGGAATATCCCATGAGTCCTACCCGCCAGATCTTGCCTTTCAGAGCCCCTAACCCGCCGCCAATTTCCAGGTTATATTCGTCTAAAAGCTTTTTGCGCAGCTTGGGGTCGTCGGTCCCCTGGGGAATGCTCACCGCGTTCAAGGACCAGAGCCGGTAAGGTTCTGGCACCAACATATTGAGACCCATGGCCTCGATTCCCTGCACCAAGGCCAGATGGTTCCGGCGATGTCGTTCGTGCCGGGGGGCTAGGCCTTCCTCCCCGATGATGCGCAAAGCTTCCAGAAGCGCGTAGTTCATGCTGATGGGGGCGGTATGATGGTAGGTACGCTCGCTTCCCCAGTATTTTCCCACCATGTTCATGTCCAGGTACCAGCTCTGCACCTTTTTGGCCCTGTTCTTTATTTTTTCCATAGCTCGGGGAGAAAAGGTGATAGGAGCCAGCCCCGGCGGGCAGCTTAAACACTTTTGAGTTCCGCTGTAACATATATCGATCCCCCATTCGTCCACCTTTACGGGGTGGCCTCCGAGGGAGGTCACGGTATCTACGAGGAGGAGGGTGTCCGGATTATTTTTTAGAATTGCCGGCAATTCTTCCAGGGGTTGCAGGACACCGGTGGAAGTCTCGGCGTGGACGAGGGCTAAAACCTTGGGCTGGAAGCTGCGGAGCTCTTTTTGAATGGCCTCGAGCTCAAAAGCCTCTCCCCAGGGAGCGGAAATGGCCCGCAAGTGGGCGCCGCACCTCTCGGCCACGTCCGCCATGCGTTCCCCGAATACCCCGTTTATGCAGACCAGGACCCGATCCCCGGGCTCAACCACGTTGACGAAGGCTGCCTCCATTCCGGCGCTTCCCGTGCCTGAGATGGGGATGGTAACGGGATTCTTCGTGCCGAACACATGCCGTAGCAAATCCTGAAGGTTGTTCATGATACGGATAAATTCCGGGTCCAGATGGCCTACCATAGGCTTGGCCATGGCCAAGAGGACTCGTGGATCTACGTTGCTTGGCCCGGGACCCATAAGGATGCGCGCGGGGGGATGGAATTCGCCGGTCATAAAGTCTCCTTAGAATAAGGTTAAAAAAAGTTTATTTGAGAAATTACCACAACCGATGATTGGAAGCAAGAAATTTTAAATCATAAATTTATTGTATAGGAATTTCTTTTTTTATCTTTCCCCCTCACCCCCGCCCTCTCCCCCGTTGACGGGGAGAGGGCTTCGTCGTGAGCTCAGCCGAACGGGAAGGGTGAGGGGGCTTAACTTGTAAATCCAGGGGGTAAAGAAAATTTATTTTTTGCGAATAAATGATTTGACAAGTTTTAAATATCCTTTAAAATAGGGATGAAATTTTTATATTTCAAGAAAGAAGGGGGGTGTAGTGGGATGAACAAGGCAGATCTGGTGGCGGAAGTAGCCAAAGTGGTGGGCAGCAAGAGAATGGCCGAGGATGCTATTTCTTGCGTGCTGGACACAATTACAAAAGCTCTGAAAAAAGGGCACACCTTAACCCTGGTGGGCTTTGGAACATTCAGTGTGGGCAAGCGGAAAGCTCGAGTCGGCCGGAACCCCCAGACGGGCAAAGAGATCAAAATCCCGGCAAAGAAGGTACCGAAATTTGCCGCAGGAAAGGCATTGAAAAATGCCGTGAAGTAATTTTGGCTTTTTTATCGGGGCGGAGGCGAAGAATATATCCTGCCGGGCCCCCGCCCCGCATTTGTCTTACCAACTCCAGTGTTCATTTTATCCCACCCATTGCAATTTTCAAAAATTATCCTTTCCTAAGCCCTGAAAAAAAGGAAACTATTTCCATCTTTTACCGGGCGTTGAATGGGCCCGGGTATATTATTCAAAAGTATCAAGGAGGAAAGGGGGTTCCATGAAGATGAGGAAAATGACCCTATCGGAAATCTGCCGGCGTTATCGCCAACTTTACACCGGAGTGGTTGCGGACATTTTGGATGCCCAAGGGGTTCGGAATCATTCTCTTCCGGTATCCATCCGCCCCCTGAAGGATCAGATGAAGGTAGCCGGCCCAGCTTTCACCTGCCAGGGAATTGCCGTGGGGGACATCACCAGCGATGACACTCCGATGTTGATAGAAATGTTAGATGCACTTGCACCCCATGGCGTTGTGGTCCTGAGCGCGGGCGGGGATTTTTCTTCTTCCCACTGGGGGGAGATTATGACGCTTGCGGCCAAGCAGCGGGGATGCACCGGGGCCGTGGTGGACGGCGGGGTCCGCGATGCCCCCTTCATCTTGAAAATGAACTTTCCGGTATTCACGAAATTTTACCTGCCGGCCAGTTCCATCAGCCGTTGGGAGCTGCAAGAATATCAAGTGGCCATCCGGGTCGGAGAGACATCCATTTACCCGGGAGATTTCATCTTCGGGGACCTGGACGGTGTGGTGGTTATTCCCCAAAGGTTAATTGACAGCGTACTGGTAGAAGCTGAAAAGACGGCGGGCAAGGAGCGGAAGATGCGCCAGGCGCTAAGGCGGGGAACGTCTTTGGGGGAGGTCCATAAAAAATACGGTTCTTTTTAAATCGAAAAAACATTCTTTTTCGGACGCAGATGAACGCAGATTTAACAGATTTCAAATAGACCGAAAGACGCGCATTCTGCGATTTGCATTTTTCAGTTGGCCATAGGTCATAGCTGGCTTTTGATAATTTTAATGGCAGACCACAGAATTCTTTTTCTGCACCTGTTAACGAAAATCTGCGTCCTGATTCAATTAATCCCTATTGGCCAGGATCCGGGCGTATCGTACAAGGGCATGCATAGCCCGGGCAGACTCATCCTGGCTAGCATAGAAAGGGATCCCGGCTTTCTGGAAAAGATCCAGAGCCGGCCCGACGCTGGCGCGGGGAATCATATTGGCTAAAATGGGTTTGTTGTATTTCCGAGGCAGGGAACAGATGATTTCGGTGGCGTCCATCAAGTCCCGGATAGAAGCGGGGGAACGTAGCTGGAATTCAAACATGAAGGGAATCATCATAAAAATCCCATCGATGTAATCCAGGCTCATCAAGACGTCTAGGGCCCGGGCATAGGTCATGGGGCGGATATCGGAAGCTGCGTCCACAGGATTCCGAGGATGGGGAGCAAAAGGGTAAAGGAATTTTTTGATTCTTTCGGAGGCGGATGGATCCAATTCGGGAACGTCCAGATCCCAGGCCGCCGCAGCTTCCGCCATCGTCACGCAATATCCCCCCCCGCCGGAAATGATGGCCACACGGTTGCCTTGGGGCAGCGGCTGGGCAGTCAAGGCCATGGCCATATCGAACGTATGCAAGGGATCATAACAGCGGATGATTCCGGCCTGTTTGCAAAGGGCATCGAAAATTTTATCATTACCTGCCAGAGAAGCCGTATGGGAAAGAGCCGCGCGCACGCCGACCTCGAACCGACCGGCCTTGTATACCATGATAGGTTTCTTTTTGACCACTTTCCTGACTACCCTGGCGAACCGGTTAGCATCCGGGATGCCCTCGATGTAAAGAATAATTGCCCGGGTTCCCTCGTCGGCGCCAAAGTATTCCAAATAATCCGTCACTTCCAGCATGGCCTGGTTGCCGCTGCTAACTAAACTGCTGAAACCATACCCTTTCGCCTTGGCCAGAAGCATTAGATAATTCCCCAGGGTTCCACTTTGGGAGATGAAAGCGACGGAACCGCGAAAGGGGGCCTCCTCGAAAGCCAGGTTCAAACCGACCGGAGCACTCCAGAGCCCCATGCAATTGGGTCCCACAAGGGGAATCTTCGCCTCTGTGGCGATATTCACAATCTCTTCCTGGAGTTTCTCCCCTTCCTTTCCGATCTCAGCAAAGCCGGCGGAAATAATGATTGCTCCCCGCATGCCTTGGCGCAGGCATTCCTTCAAAGCCTCGGCCACCATGGGCGCCGGAAGGGTAATAACGGCAAGGTCAATATCTTTGGGCAGATCAGAAATTTTGGCCCAGGCCTTTAGGCCAGCTACTTCTTGGCTATGGGGATTAACTGGATAAATTGTCCCTCTGAACCCGGTATTCAGGGGGCGAGCAACCATGCGATGCCCCCATTTTTCCACCTGGGTGGAAGCCCCGATGACGGCGAGGGATCGGGGTTTAAAGATGGGGTCGAGAAAATTCACCTGATTCATGACACTCCTTTCCAATTGTTCTTGCACCAGTTTTTCTAAGGCAATTTATCATTTTTTCATTGGCCTCACAACCTTTTCCATCTTGCGCCCCCCCGATGCTCGACAAACCTGCGGCAATTCTGTATAATCAAAACAACTTTGATTTTTAAGGAGGTTTATGGGGGCTGAAGTTTATGTGGCGGGCGTGGGCATGACCCAATTCGGCAGGAGTACCGAATCTTTACCCGAACTCATGGTGGAGGCAGCTTCCAAGGCTTTTGGAGACGCCAACATTCACACCATTGACTACGTCTTCATCGGGGTCATGAACGTGGAAGAGTTCACCGGCGAGAGCAATTTTGCTGCCTTGATTACCGATCGGCTGGGCCTATCCGGCGTGCCTTCCTCCAGGGTGGAAACAGCTTCCTCCACGGGCTCGGCGGTTTTCGAATCCGCCTTTTACGCCGTAGCCTCCGGCTACCATAAGAACGTCCTGATCATCGCCGGTGAAAAGATGACCCATTTACCTACGGCCCGCACGACTAAAATTCTGGCGGAAGCAATTGAGCAAAACGAAAGAAACCACGGGGCTTCCATGCCCGCCCTGGCTGCCATGGTCACCCAAAAATACCAGCAGGAAGCCAGGCTTTCGACTGAACAAATGCAATCCGTTCTGGCTAAGGTAGCCATCAAAAATCATTACAATGGATCGCTCAATCCTTACGCCCAATTCCGCAAGGTGGTCTCGGAGGAGGATTACTTTGCCTCGAGATGGGTATCTTTCCCCTTGCGTACGTATGATTGCGCTCCGATCACCGACGGGGCCGTAGCCGTAGTTTTGACTACGGAAAAAAAATTAATCCGGGTCTCGGGCCTCGGTCATGCCACCGATACCCTGGCCGTTCGTAACCGGGATTCATTCACCTCCTTCCGGTCTACTCGGCTGGCTGCCCAGCAAGCCTATAACATGGCCAAAGTAAATCCTCAGGATATTTCCTTGGCCGAGGTGCATGACGCCTTCACTCCTTTTGAAATTATTGGCACGGAAGATTTGGGATTTTTCCCCCCCAAAAAAGGATGGAAAGCCATTGGAGAGGGCTTGACCTCGATCAAAGGAAAAATACCCATTAACCCTTCGGGCGGGCTTAAAGCCCGAGGCCACCCGGTAGGGGCTTCGGGGCTGGCTCAGATCGCCGAAGTGGTTTGGCAATTGAGGGGCGCATTGGAACCCTCGCGCCAAGTCCAGGGGGCGAGGATCGGCCTGAGCCAAAATATCGGCGGGCTGGCCAACAACAATTTAGTGACCATCTTAGAGCGTACCGACTCTTACCGCCCCGTTCCCGTATACTGGCAATCTCTCTTTGACCCTGGCAATACCGAGACCAAGGAGATCTCCGAGCAGGCTCCTGCCGCGAATTACGGAACCTTGGAAACTTTTACCACCCTTTACACTACCCCAGAAGGAGTTCCCGCGCCCCTTA
>JAOUFX010000674.1 GCA_029857975.1 Deltaproteobacteria bacterium
TTGACATGCGCAAAGCGCATATAACCATCTTGATTCTTCTGAGCGGAATGTTCGCCGCGGGGTTGATGGTTCCTTCTTCTACCGCCGAAATCTACAAATATGTGGATAAAGCTGTAGGGGTCCACCAGCCCAATATTCCGGACGTCAATTACAGCCTCGAAATGAAGGAAAGCTGGGTGCGCTTTCAACCCGGGGCGGATTTTGAGGAATATGATACGGTGATCTGGAATGCGGCGGAGAGGTACGGGGTAGATTATGCCCTGGTCAAAGCAGTCATCAAGGCGGAATCGAACTTTAATCCCCGGGCCGTCTCTCGGGCGGGGGCGAAAGGCTTGATGCAGCTCATGCCGGGGACGGCCAACGCCCTTGGGGTCGACAATTCTTTTCATCCGGAGGATAACATCCAAGGCGGGGTTCGTCACCTGCGCTATCTATTGGAGCGCTTCAAAGGAGACCTGCACCTGGCGCTGGCAGCTTATAACTCAGGGGAGAAGGTGGTCTTGAAGTGTAACGGCATCCCCCCCTATCGGGAAACCAGGAAATATATTAAGCGGGTGATGCGGTATTTCCAAAATTACAGCAGCGAGCTCAGAAACCCCGATTTTTTATGAAACCCCCACGTGTAAGAACAGTAGGGTGCGTTCCCCGAACGCACTAATGCAAACGAAATAAATAAATTTACATCCTCCGTAGGTTGCTTTCCCCGAAGGCACCGTCAAAGGCGCGATCAGGGGATCACGCCCTACCTCCGAAATCTCCCCTCACCCCTCTTTTCCAAAGAGGGGAATTCCTTCATTTTAATAAGGAGGGATTTAGGAAAACGCCAAGGGGAAATCGGGATTTATACCGATAGAGCGGGTGACTTTTGGGAGAAAACCCAAATAAAAAATTATCATTCGTTATTGAAAAGTAACCCTTCAGTGACGGGGGCTATAGGAGGAAATCTCCACCGGAAAGATTCTGTTGTTGGCCCGGGGCCAAGCCAGTACGCGCTGGAAGCATCGGCCGGGATTCCCCCCGTCAAGCTGAACCCGCTGAACCTCCGCCGCGGAAGGCGCGAGGCCTCATCCCCGCCCCTCCATGAAGAAATTACTGCCTTGTGGTTCCAAGCGGACCGGACTGGCTCCCGGGCCCGGCCCATAGGCGCCCTTGGCATTTACGCCTAACCTTTCATCCTCCGATTATCCTCCGACCTTGGTTATCCACTCCTCACTGAATGGTTACATTGAAAAATATTTTTTATATAAATTGATGCTTTCTCAGGCAAAAATGGGTATTTTTACGCATAAGGGCCAATATGCTGCCCCAACTAAAAAAGATAAATCTGTAAAGGGTTCCGACGATTTTAATGAATTTAATTTTATATAATAATTTTAGTTCCTTTCCGAAAAGAAACCTTTTCGCCCATTAGTATTTGTAAAAATTATTTACAAATTTTTTTTAGGGTATCGAAGCTGCGCTCGCTCCACAAACCTCAAACAAAAGCTTTAAAGAATCAATATCTATTAAGAACTCACAAAAACTCTATAAGACTTTTTCTGTGGCACATGGTTTGCCACATGAACTGTAAGTAGAAAAGTATCAAATTGGCGTCTATCCGGAAACTCCCCTCTCCCCTTGGAGGCTGTGTCGTAATTAGTAAATTGGGGGTCCGGGCGAGAGGGCATTCTTTCGGAATCATAAGGCGGTGATCCTTCCATAGATCGAGGCGGGATGAAAACCCTAATATTTCTGATGCCCTTCGCATTCGCCTTTTGTTTGCGGATAATAAGCTGGGGCTTTGAATATTTTCTTTTCCCGCCGATGCTTCCTCATTCATGCCCTCCCGCCCGGGTTACGACACAGTCTCTTGAGGGAGAGGGCTGGGGTGAGGGGAATTAAAACAAAGGGGGAGGAGAAAAGTTGAGTTTCCAGATGGAAACAAATTAGCATTTTGAAATAGCATGGTAAATTTCATTGAAAAGTAAAAAATACAACTGGTGGAATTCAGGTGGAGACCCTACTGCGGGATACAGTTTTTTTTCTAAAAAATACAGGGTTCACCCTATTGACTTCCCAAATTCTCCTTAAGTAGAATGGAACAAGATGGGGCAATAGAAAAAACTAAACAATCACCAAACCACAAGCCTTCGTTGTTGAAAGACGCAATTTTTTTAGCCACCAAAATCTTTTGCAGGAGAGGACATTTTTTTTATGTTTGGCATAGGTACTCAAGAACTGATTATAATATTCGCAATTGTATTTTTGATCTTCGGCGCCAAGCGACTTCCGGAGATGGGCAAGGGCCTGGGCCAGGCTATTCGCGGCTTTAAGGGAGCCATGGACGGAAAGGAAAAAATCGTGGAGCCCAAGGACGTCAATAACAATGAGGGTAAAGCCTAAAAATAAAATCTTAATTACCGAGTCCATTGTTTTTGGAAACCACCTTTCGTATCACATATCAACGAATAATTTTAATTGGAAGGGGGGATTTAAGGCTCATTAACACAAACGCAATAACTAATATGTCATTGCGAGGAGCGGAGCGACGAAGCAATCCCACGCAAAAAGAGATTGCCGCGCCCTTCGGGCTCGCAATGACTTGTCAATTTAATTATTGCGTTTGCATTAGTTGGAAGAAGGATGGTTTCTAAGAAGGAAACGGAAGACAGCATTTTCTCCCTAATTACTTTTCCGCATAACGATTTAGCATTTAGAAAGGAGCAAGAAATTATGAGAATCACCAGACGACAATTTATCAAAGGAGCAGCAATGGCGGGGGTTGCGCTTTCTGTGCCGATGAAGTTTGGAGTGGGCACAGCCCATGCGGTAGCCAACAGCCGGAACCTCGCAAAGTGGCCCCAACTGAT
>JAOUFX010000673.1 GCA_029857975.1 Deltaproteobacteria bacterium
CCTCGTGGGATAACTGCAAAACGCAGCGAGCATAGCGCCTGGGGCCAAGAGCATAGAGCCGAAAACTTAAAGGCAATGAGGCTTGGTACTGTTAATGGTTGGGCCGGCATGGTCATCCTGGCCCTTCTCCTATGGACGGCCACCGGAGGCTTGGGTTCAAACTTCTATGCCGGCGAGCCGATTCTGGGCCTCCTGGGAGCTATCTTTTCTCTCGCGGCCGGGGTTTACTTCCTTGTCCGCCGCAACCAATTCTTTGCGAACACCAAAGGCCTCTTCGCTGACTTTCACCTCCTATTAGGTTGCGCCGGGGTTGGGTTCATCCTTATCCACGCCGGAGGAACTTTTTTCGGCTGGACCGGCCTGCTGACGATCGCGATTACCGTTCTTTTTTTATTGGGCTTGAATCTGCGCTTCTTTACTGCCAGACAAATTAATAGAATTTTTCTTTCCCGGCCTTACCTCTTTTTTAATGCTCCCCAAAACCCCATTAGCTTGGATTTGATTATTCAGGATA
The DNA here is from genome assembly GCA_029857975.1 of Deltaproteobacteria bacterium. Next base: position 515 of record JAOUFX010000673.1, read on the forward strand.
AAAAAGCATTGCTGGCGCAGATGGATCCTCGGGCGGTTGAAGAGACTTTTGGGTTGCGCTGGCATGATTGGTTGCGCAGCCCGGCGAAAGCCGTTCGCTATTTCTGGTTGGTGCAGAAAGAAAAGAAATGGGTAAGAAAAGCATGCGGAAACCCTCCAGCATATCTGGGATTCAGCCTTGGCTTGGGCCGGTTCCTGCACATCGGGCTGGGGATAGGGGCCATGATTGGCTTGCTTTTTCATCTCCTGCAGTCTTGCCCGTATTTTGTCTTTTAGCCACAGTGCACACAGCGCGGCATAGCCGCAACCAAAAATTTATTGGACGCAGATTGACGCAGATAAACACAGATAAAATTAAAATATGTTTAACAAAATTTCCAGAATTTGAACGTTAGTAGTACAGAGATTAGCATGGCAAAAAAAATGAAGTCAAAGGAAAAAAGTTTTTATCTGTTTATTATGTACCATATTTTTAACTCTAGGTTCTCGGTAAACTCTGGGGCAGAGATTCCTTTATGAAACAACTTGCTTTAATGTTTGATCCGGAACGGTGCACGGGCTGTTTAACCTGCGTGACGGCCTGCAAGTTAATCCACCGGTTAAAATGGCGCCAGAATCGAAATCACATCTTCTGGGCTTATGATGAGGGCTCGGGGAAATTGGAATTTGCCTATAAAGTCTGCCAACAATGTGAGCGGCCGGCTTGCGTCCGGGCCTGCGGGACAAATCCCAAGGCGCTGGCCAAGCGAGAGATGGATGGAATCGTCGTCGTCGATAAAGCAACTTGTACGGGATGTCAGAGTTGTGTAAAAGCTTGCCCTTATGGGGTCATGGATTTTGACTACCGGAGAAACGTGGCGGACAAATGTGATTTGTGCGTTGAATTCCCTGAAATGGGTCCAAACTGCGTACGCCATTGCGTCGGTTTTGCCCTTACCTGCGGCGTTAAGGAAGAACTACAGGAGCAAGCCCGCAAGGGTGGCCGCAAGGTGAGAAATTTGGATCATGCCGGGCAGAACCCTTCGTTGATCTACCTGGAACCTCTTAAGGCCAATCGCCAAAAGGGGAAGATGGAGGTTATTCCTTATCCCCGCCTGTCGCAGAGCTGGGTTTCCATGTTGACATCAGAACTCAGCTTCGCTTTCAAGGATAGTCTCATGCCTAACCAAGGGCTGGAGGATTATCCCTTCAACCGAGAGGTTCCTCCTTTGGGGGCCGATGAAGTGCTCTTGGGGGGTTGCAGCATGTGCTTCAACGCCTGCTCCGCCCTTTTTTATATTAAAGACGGGAAAGTGATCAACATCACGGGTAATCCCGACGATCCAACCACAAAAGGAAAGCTTTGTTCCAAAGGGTTGAACCATGTTCTCATGTACAACAGCCGCCATCGCCTGACCCGAGCGCTGAAACGAGTGGGCCGCCGGGGGGAGGGGAAATACGTTGAAGTTGAGTATGACGATGCGCTGGAAGAAGTTGCGGCGAAATTAAAAAAAATAAAGGAGGCTTATGGCCCGGAAAGTCTGGCCATTTACACTCCCACCCGGTCCGGATATTTACAGCAGAGGGGGATGGCCCCCTTCTTTGCCCAAGCTTTTGGCACCCCGAATTTCGCCGGTTCTGCCCCTCTTTGTGATACGGCTTTAGACATAGCCTTCTCCCTTTTCCAGGGAGGCCGGTCGGGGAATTCTTACCTGGAAGACGATCTCGGGTCCTCCACGTTCTATCTACTCGTAGGGGAGAATATGGCCGAGACCCGGCCGGTGAATTTTGGGTTGATCAACGATTGCCGGATAAAAAACGGAGCCAGGATGGTGGTAGTAGATCCCCGGCAGACCGTAACCGCTGCCAAAGCCGATCAATGGTTCCCCATAAGGCCGGGAACCGATATGGCCCTGGCGCTGGCCATGGCCTACCATATCATGACCAAAAACCTGGTCAATAAGGAGTTCGTCGCCACGTGGGTGGAGGGATACGATAAAATCCGGGAGTTCATTCTGGAAAAGAAATACACCGCTGAATGGGCTGAACCTATTACGGACATTTCTGCCGCGGCCATAAAGAGATTGGCTGAAGATTACGCCGGAGCGGAGAGGGCGACGATCTTCGCCAGCAGAGGATTGGCCCAGCATTCCAACGCGGTGCAAACCATTAGAGCCTTTATGATGCTGGCGGCGATTACCGGCCATTGGGGGAAGAAAGGGGCCACGATACAGATGTCCTCGAGCGGCAAGATGCTGGGAACAAGCCTTTCCGAGGCGGATCTGGGGAAGATCAAACCGGGGATCAGTAAATCTCCCCTTGGCTGGGTAGAATCCATGGGCACGGGCCAGCCCTAT
>JAOUFX010000675.1 GCA_029857975.1 Deltaproteobacteria bacterium
CCGTAGTTCTCTGCGTAGTGCGTCATAAATAGCTTGGTACCTTTTGTCATTCCGGACTTAATCCGGAATCCAGTTAATTCAATTGTATAGGAAATTCCTTTTGGGACACGGATGTACACAGCGCGGCATAGCCGCAACCCAAAATTTATTGGACGCAGATTTACGCAGATAACCGCAGATAATTATTTTTTTTAGTTTATCCTGATAATCTTTACTACTAACGTTCAAATTCTTGAAATTTTATTAAGCATATTTTAATTTTATCTGTGTTTATCTGCGTAAATCTGCGTCCTATTAAATTTAATAGTTCTGGACTCCTGCTCCCCGCTTTCGCGAGGACAAGCTTCGCAGGAGTGACGGCTTTTCCGACTTTTTACGAAATCATCAAAATTTTATTGACATGAAATCAAGGTCGTGTAAAATAAGAATTGATTTTTTCGGGAAGGATGAAGAGCGATGAGATCTCATATTCAAGAGGACAAAAAGAAGGGCAAGAAGCAGGAAGTCAAAAAGACAGATGCACCCATCGCTTTTGGGATGTTTTGACTGATTCTTTCCCTCCGCCATCCCGAAAGCCATGGGTAATCTCCCATGGCTTTTTTATTTATACCTAAAAAAGGCGATTCACCACAGAGGGCACAGAGGAAAGTTAAGATAAATCAAGAAAATAAACTCCTTTTCTCTTCTTTACTCAGGGTACTCATTAAGTCAAAAAAATACAATATTTTAGCTCACGAATCTATTACATGAGAACACAGAAAAAAGATTGAGCTTATGTTGTTTTTTAGCTATGAAATTATTTTCGGTGTTCTCTGTGGTTCAAAAAATTTAAAAAAGGAGGAATTATGCAACCCAAAACTTGGGCCGGATGTCACGTTCCACTGATTACGCCGTTTAAAGATGACTATTCCCTCGATGAAGCAGGACTTAAGAGACTGATCGATTATTTCATCGAGGAGGAAAAGTGTGACGGACTGGTCCCATGCGGAACGACCGGTGAGTCGCCCACCCTGAGTAACAAGGAGCATGATAAAGTCATAGAAATCGTAGTCAAAGAGTCTCGGGGGCGTGTCCCAGTCATGGCCGGAACGGGATCCAATAGCACCGAGGAGGCGATTGAGCGGACCAAACATGCCGAACACGTTGGCGCCGCCGCCAGCCTGCAGGTCTGCCCCTACTACAATCGGCCTACGCAAGACGGAATTTTAGCCCACTTCGAGGCGATCGCCAAGGCCACCCGGCTACCCCTTTTTATCTATAACATCCCGTCGCGAACCGGGAGGTTGATCGAAGCCAAAACCATGATCGAACTTTCCAAGATCGACAACATCATCGGCATGAAGGATGCCTGCGGGGATATGATGATTACCATGGATATTATGCGGGGAACGAGGGGGGGGCCGAAGAAATTCTACGTTCTCTGTGGTGAGGATGCTCTCACCTTTCCCATGATGGCTCTGGGCGGCGATGGGGGGATTATGGCCGTGGCCAACGTAATCGGCAAGGAATATTGTCAAATGATTCATCTGATGCTGGCCGGGAAAAGCGAAGAGGCCCGGGAGATTCACTACAAAACCTTACCTATCGTTCGAGCTCTGTTCATCGAATCAAACCCGGCGCCGGCCAAAGAAGCGATGAACATGATGGGCCTGCCGGCCGGGAAGTTGCGCCTGCCGCTGGTTCCTCTCCGGCCCGAAAACCGGGAAACCTTGCGTAAAGCCCTCGTTCAGGTCGGGCGGCTCAAAGGATAGAATCATATGCAGGAAAGAATTCAGGTCCGATCGAAGATATGGCTGGAGGTGTCCGGCCGCCCTGTCCTGGGAGAAGGGCGGCGGACCCTCCTTCAGGCCGTGGATGAACAGGGTTCCATCCTGGGGGCAGCGCGTTTGCTGAACCTTCCCTACCGCAAAGCCTGGGGGCAGCTACGGGCCATGGAGGAAAGATTGGGCCTCCCCCTGGTCAAAAAGCAGAAGGGGGGAGTCGCCGGAGGGGGGGCCCGGCTCACCAAGGAGGCCCGGGTGCTCTTAAAGCAATACTCCGAGCTCATGGAAGGTTCGCGGGAGGTAGTGAATGAGAAATTCCAAAAAATTTTTTTGGATCCGCGTTAGGCAAAAACCGCATAATGCTTGGTCCGGAAGAGGATTTTTTTCCCTTCTTTTTGCGGGAGGACTTTTATTTCATGCCGGTCTGGCTTGGGCCTCTGAAAAACCGCTGGTCATTTTCGCGGGGGCAGCCAGCAAGCCTCCCACCGAAGAAGTAATAAGATTATTCAAGGAAAAGAATGGCGTAGAGGTCCGGGTAACCTTTGGGGGATCTGGTTTTGTTCTTTCCCAAATGAAACTGGCCCGCCTGGGCGATCTCTACTTTCCGGGGTCTTCCGATTTCATGGAGAAGGCCAAGCGGGAAAACCTTGTCTACCCGGAGACCGAAAAAATCGTCGCTTACCTTATTCCGGCGATCAACGTGCAGAGGGGCAACCCGAGGAATATACATTCTCTTAAGGATCTTTTGAAACCTGGTTTACGGCTGGCCATTGCCGATCCCGAAAGTGTATGTGTGGGGACCTATGCGGTCGAAGTCATCGAGAAAAATCTTCAGCCGGAAGAAAAAGAACAATTGCGCAAAAACCTGGTGACCACCGTGGAAAGTTGCGAGAAGACCGCGAACGTGATTTCTCTCAAGGGAGTGGATGCCGTGATCGGCTGGCGGGTTTTCGGCAACTGGGATGGGGAGCGGATTGAGACCGTCCTCCTGAAGCCGGAAGAAGTGCCGCGCATTGGCTATATTCCCGCAGCTGTTTCCAAGTTCACCCGCAATATGGCCCTGGCCAAACAGTTTGTTG
>JAOUFX010000676.1 GCA_029857975.1 Deltaproteobacteria bacterium
TTGATAACTGTTGGTGGAAACCGCCAAAGGAGTCCCAAACTGACGGAATAGCCAACAGGTAACGTCTTTGTTCAAAGTATCGACCCAGGATTTTACGCTTTCCCTGAATTTTTCCTTGTCGGCAATGTCCACGGCGGGAGTACCGGAGCTGTCAATAACGATGGCCTTCAGCCCTTTGGAACCCATTACCGCCCCCAAACCGCCCCTCGCGGCATTTCTGGATGGGTCCCCCAACATATCGGAAAAGCTAACGGAGGCGGATTTGTATTTCTTCTCCCCCACAACCCCTATGGAGGCAATGGAGATCTTATCCCCATATTTCTTTCGCAACTCTTGGTTCAACTTATAATTTTTCATCCCCTTGTATTCATCCATAGGAATGAAACTGACTTCATCTTTTGCAACTCGAATACCATACAACTTATCCTTCGGCGCCATTCCCTCTATGATAATCGCCCGAATCCCCAAGCGGTCCAATTCCTGGGCTGCTGGCCCACCGGAATTGGCTTCCTTAATTCCCAACGTGAGAGGGCTTTTCCCCCCGACCGAGATTCTTCCGAGCTGGGGAGCCAGAGTGCCAGCCAAAGGCCCCCCGGCAATAATGAGCTTGTTTTCAGGTCCCAGAGGGTCCGCTGTCGGAGGTACTTCTTTATTCATGATTTTGGCAATCAAACCTCTTCCCCCTACGAGTTTCCACTCTTCCGGCAGATTTTCATAATGCCCTGCCAATTTATTCATATTCACTCGCAATATCTTCATCTCTCTATTCCTCCTTTTCCGAATCATCATCGGCAAAAATTATTTGGAGAAACCAGTGCCTTATGATGCCCAGCGAAGCCCTGCAGCGCCACATCCCACTTTGGTCTGATCAGCCACCGGCAACGAGGGTTAAGAATTTAACCTCTTCCCCGTCCGTTAGCGGAGTGGCGGGAGAGTCAATGGCTCTGCCGTTGGCCATGGCAAAGATGGGTTCCTTAAATGAATTCGCCTGCCGATCCCAGAGAAGATCCGGGATAGAACGGCCGCATTGACGCCAGATCTCCTTCAGGAGGTCTCCATAAGTGGCTTCCTGGGGCAGGTGCACCTCGACGGTTTCCTCTTGAATGAGTTCGGCCAAAATTCCAACGAAAGTGACCGTTATATGCATTTTCTTACTGAAATTGTGGGGTGTAAAGATCAATTTTGCTGAATCTTACCAAAAAAAGTTTTATCCTGTCAACTCTTTACAATATAACATTCTTTTAGCCCGACCCCAATCGACGGGATACTATCTTATCCTGATTTTCCATTCCTTTTCCTTCCTTCTATTTACGCCTGACAACTTACGGATGGTTGCTTGAGACGTATAACCTGCAACTCGAAACCCGTAATCCGGAATTTGATGATCTCGTAAAAAGTCAAAATTGCGATGGCAAAGTAAAAAGCTCCCCGCCTCAGGCGGACAAGGCGCGCAAAACCTGAGGAGTGAGGCGTACTTACAAGGTACGCCGCAACGATTCAACCTGTTAGATAAACCCCAAGATGAATCTTCTTCTTGGAAATCAGATCCCCGCCCTGTACCCCCAATGCGAAGTTTCTGATCAAACAAGGCGGGGGTGAAGCGCAATCCCGCTCCGAGCGGGACAGATGGACTTTTTACGAAGCCATCAAATTTTAGACTCGAAATTTTTTATATGGTATAATACCCAAAATTTTCCGCGAATTTTCCTCTTGTTATTTTTGCTGGATTCTGGTACTCGCGACTCGTGACTCTTTTTTTAGCTCAAGACCGTTTTTGAGCTTTTTACGTGGCTCATTTGGTAACTCGAAACTCGGGACACGAAACCTGAAACGCAGGAATTTAACCATGCGCGGTGACCAGCACGCTTTTCTAAACACCTTCAACTCAAAAATTCCCCAATCCCTCATAGAATTAAATCTGTCACGCGAAGGAGCAAAGCCACAAAGCAGCTTAAAACATTTTGGTTTTTATTGCGCATTGGGGTGAGCAAGGTTTTTGGTGTTCGGGAACTCGAGACTTTGAACTTGGAGTCCTGCCATGGTAAATGAAGAAATCATTAAGTTACGATTATGTTGATAATTGCAGATGTGCCCCTTACCTATTGGTAATGTCAAATTTTTTATGAAAAGAGGGGGTAAAATATGAAACCACAGAGGGCACAGAGGGGAGGAAATAAAATTTCTCATGGCATATTGATATTTAATCTTTTCTCCGTGTTCTCTGTGGTTAAGTTTTGACAATACGTACCTATTTTGAAGGAGGCTCCATCATGGATCGGCAATTTGTCGACGAAAATACGCGGGAGCGTGAAAGGCTCATCTCTCTCGTGGCCCGGCTGACGGATGAAGAGTTAAGCTTGCCTCTTGAAATGGGCTGGACTATCGCGTCCGCCTTTGCCCACCTTGCCTTTTGGGACCAACGGGCATGGGGACTTATGCGCAAGTGGAAGCAGAGCGGAGTGGCTGCATCACCGATAGATGACGATATCACCAACGACGCCCTTCTCCCCCTCTGTCTGGCGATACCTCCCCGGGTTGCGGCGAATCTGGCGGTAGCCGCCGCCGAGGCCATTGACCATGAACTTGAGCAGGCCCCCTCCGATTTGACTGCCGATATAGCAGCGCTGGGAGAAAAGTACAGGCTTTGGCGATCCATACATCGCCGCATGCACCTGGATCAAATAGAAGCCAGGCTCCGATCCAAGTGAAAAGCGCCAAGAAGATAAGCCCTGTAATCTTGAAATGGGGGGAAATGGGATAAAGGAGCAAGGAACAGCCTGATCCTCAAAGGAAGTTGCCTGTATGCGCCTGACGATTTTTTCTCGACGATGTCCCATGAGT
>JAOUFX010000677.1 GCA_029857975.1 Deltaproteobacteria bacterium
TAGAGAGACCTAACCCAAAGACGGAATCCGGTTCGATGAAGTAAGCATACTGGGCATAAAAGGTTCCGGCCATCCCGGTGATAAAGGAGCTTATGTAAAAGGCCATCCTCTTGGCTTTGGCTGAATTAATCCCTACAGCTTCGGCCGCATCCTGATCCTGACCGATTGCCAAAAGATAGTTTCCCAAGCGGGAACTCCCAACCCAGCGCACCACCCATATCGTCAGCATCAGAAAAAAAAGGGCAATAAAATAATAAGGGACCTTAGAGGTAAATTGGAATAGGAAAGGGGCATTTCCTTTAAAGGGGATCGTCAGGCCAATAGCCCCACTGGTCCAATCCCGGAAATGCAGGGTGAACAGGCGCAGAACTTCGGCCAAACCGATGGTGGCGATGGCGAAATAGGGGCCTCGCAGGCGAAAACAAATGGCTCCCAGCAGTATACTCATGGCCACGGCCAGAAAGGCACCGAAGATCATCCCGATCCATGGGGATAGACCATAACTCCTCATCAACATGGTCGAGGTATACGCCCCAATCCCGAAAAAAGCCGCATGCCCCAAGGACAATTGGCTGGCATACCCCCCAATCAAATTCCAGGCCGAGCCCAGGATGGCGAAGAAAAAGATCATGATCAGAATATGGACGAAGAAGATGGGAAGAACAAAGGGGAGAATGAATAAAATCAGAAGGCCCAAGAAAGGGAAATAAATTTCCGGATTCCCCAGCCGGTTAAAGCCCCCCCGTTTTTTTTCTGGCTCAGCTGGCAAGGCGATCGCCATGGATTTGTTAGGCCCTCCCTAAAAGGCCAGCCGGGCGAAAGGCCAAAGTCAAGACCAGGATTACAAAGACCACAGCCAATCCCAGGTCTGCCCCGGCGAAGAGAACGCCAACAGACTCGGCGACGCCCACGATCAGGCTGGTTAAAAAGGCTCCTTTGATATTGCCCAGAGTGCCAAGGATGACGATGACAAAGGCGATCAAAACGAAGTTCACCCCCACCGAAGGGAAGACAAAATAAAAGGACATGGTCAAGGCGCCGGCCGCCCCCGCCAGCGCCGCACTTATCCCTACGGCCAGGTCGTACATTCGTTCGGGATTGATGCCCACAAGCATGGACACCTCACGATCTTGGGCCACTGCTCTCATGGCTTTTCCAACGTCTGTCTTGAGGAGGAAAAGTGTCAGAAGAAGGCTGAAGATGATGGCCCCCAGGCAGGCAATGAGACGGGGTACGCTGACGATGGCTCCAGCCAGGGAAAAAGTCCAGTCAGCGTAAGGGACTTTTACCATCCGAAAATCCGCCCGGAAGAGGAAAAGAGCCAAGTTGATCATGAGGATGGAGAGACCCACGGTAAGAAAGATCTGGGCCAAATCCGGGGCGTTGAGCACCCGACGAATGAAAAATCGTTGAATGCCCATTCCAAAAAAGAAGAGGGCGGCCATTACGAGGGGGAGAGACCAGAGAGGATCAATCCCCAAAAAAGCCCAGAGGGCATAGGAGACATACATTCCTACCATTAAAAACTCGCCATGGGCGAAATTAACAATCTTCACCACGCCGAAGATCATGGTGAGTCCCACGCTAAGCAACGCGTAGACGGCTCCGTTTAAAAGACCGCTGAGTAAGGCTTGCCACACCGTGGTGATAGACATGGAAAAACTCTTAAGGGTTCGAGGATTCCAGGGTTCTGGGGTTCGAGGATTTAGGGGTTTGGGGATTCCCCATGACCCCTTGAACCCTCGGCCCCTTGAACCCTTCTGATTTTACTGGTTCAGCGCTTTTTCCACGGCGGTACCGGCCAGGTGGGTTTGAGACGGGCATCGCTGGCAGGGTAAACCGTTCGAAGTTGCCCTTTCTGCCATTGAGTCATCACCGGATGAACATGCTTATTCCATCCCATGGCATCAAACTCCACCCGGCATCCGGGCATGGCGGCTCCCGGTCCTTTGGTTAAGTTCGTCGCAACCAAGGCCTCTCTTACTTTTTTGGGGTCCGTGGAACCTGCCCTTTCCAGGGCGTCAGCTATTACCCACATCATCACGTAGGCCTCGCCCGCATGCTCCATGAGGAATTCTCCATATTTTTTTTCATACTCCTCGGAGAACTTGGTCACCTCCGGGCAGTTGATGTCAAAATTCCAGGAGGCCACGCTGAAGACGTAATTGGCGTCCGCCCCCAGGCCATTGTAGAATTCCGGGATCAGGTATCCCGCTCCTCCTCCAATGATGGCCGCGTTCACGTCGAGTTGCTTCATGGTCTTGATGATCAGGATGGCGTCCGTGATGTAGGAGACAGGGAAAACAACGTCGGGCTTGGCTGCTTTAATCTTATTGACCAGAGGGGTGGCATCGGTAAACTTCGTGGCGTACGCTTCGGAGAGGACAATTTCATACCCTTTCGCCTTGGACCGGTCCGTAAGACCCTTGGCCGTAGAAGTTCCATAAGCCGTGTCTTCATAAACAATGGCCACCCGTTTTTCCCCCGCCTTAGCCAGCCAAGCTAAAGTGTCCACCTGCATGTGGCCAAACATCTCGGCCTTGGGTGAAACCTGGAAGGTGTACTTGAATCCCCGGGCGGTAATCGGGTTAGCGATTGAACCGGTAATGAAGGGAATGCCGTACCGTTCGGCAACCTCGGTGGAAACCAGGGTGTAGGAGCTCGAGTAATCTCCCGTCGCGGCGCTCAGCTTGTGGGTGGTCATGATGCGCTCGGTAACATTGCGCGTAATAGTGGCGTCGCTCTGACAATCTGTGATGATCAGGTTGAGTTTGGCCCCTTTCAGGGATTTGATACCCCCCCGGGCATTGATGTGCTCCGCGGCCAGTTTGGAGGCATT
>JAOUFX010000678.1 GCA_029857975.1 Deltaproteobacteria bacterium
GGGTGAAGAAGATAGAAAAACTTCCTCCGGAGATGGTGAGGGCCTGACGGAGGGAATTTTCCGCTAAATTCCCAAGAACTAAGGCCAAAACCAGTGGAACGATTGGATAATTTAGCTTTCTCATTAAGTAGCCTAACACGGCGAAGCCGAGCATCATCCAGACATCAAAGGGATTGTTATTGACACTGTAAGCACCCACAGAAGCAAAGATGACAATGAATCCCATGATGATGGTATAGGGAAGACGAAGTAGGGCCACAAAGGCCGGGATCAAGAAGACATTGATGAGCAATAATAGAGAATTGCCGATATACATACTTGAGATGAGGCCCCAGACCAGGTCTGGATTTTTTTGGAAAAGCATGGGGCCTGGCCGGATACCCCACATCATAAAGCCTGCCAGCATCACAGCTGTGGTGGGTGATCCCGGAATCCCAAGTGCCAGCAATGGAGCGAAACCGCTGATCGAAGCTGCATTGTTAGCCGATTCGGGTGCCGCAACCCCTTCAATAGCCCCATGTCCGAAGCGCTCAGGATGTCTGGAAGCACGCTTCTCAGCAAGGTAAGCGAGAAACGAAGCGGTCGTTATCCCCCCAGCTGGAATAATCCCCACAATGAATCCAATAATTCCACCCCTTAGAATGGCCCAGCGCGAGGCAATCCAGTCTTGCCATGTCAGGAAGAGATCGCGGAGGTGCAATTTGGATTTGAGTAATTCTCCTTCCTCCGGTTCCTCAATGCTGCAGAAGACCTCGGCAATTCCGAACATGCCACAGATGATGATGATGAAATCGAAACCCCCGAGAAGTTGAGGGACGCCGAAGGCAAACCGGGGCATGCCGCTCACCACATCTAGCCCAATGGTCGCGATCAGAAGGCCGAGCATGGTAGAGACAATCGTTTTGATAGGCTGTTCTCCTCCAAAGACCGTGAGGAGGCCAAAGGCCATGAATGCCAGGGCAAAGTATTCAGCTGGCCCGAACCGTAAAGCGAGTTTGGCCAGTGCCGGCGCAAAAGCCATCAGGATGATGATGGAAATAGTGCCGGCGATAAAAGAACCGATCACAGCAATCGATAGCGCAGCACCGGCTCGGCCCTTGAGCGCCATCTGATACCCATCGAGACATGTCATCACTGTGGACGATTCACCCGGTACATTGATCAGTACAGAGGTGATCGTGCCTCCATAGGCAACGCCATAGTAGATTCCCGCAAACATAATGAGGGCTGAAGTAGGATTTGCCTTGAAGGTAAGGGGAAGGAGGAGAGCGATAGCTGTCGGCGCACCAATTCCTGGCAGGACACCGATGATCTGTCCAAAAAGAACTCCGACAAGGCAATAGATGATGTTATTAAAGGTGAGTGCGATGGAAAATCCAGTGTATAAATTATTGAGAAGGTCCACGATTGTCCTTTCTTACCACCCTATCAGCCCTTGTGGTAAGGGGATGGTCAGCCAGGAAATAAAGATCAAATGAATGCAAATGGCCGTCACCACAGCCGTGAGGCTGCATGAGACCCAGCGGTGTTTCCCCATTATCCGCATCGTGATACCAACAAAGAGAGCGAGACCGATAGAAAAACCCAGGAGAGGTAAAAGGAGGAAGGTAATAAAGATAATGATCAATACATGGAGGCCCAGCTTTGTTCGTGGTTTGAAGAATGTTCCTATCTTGTCGTGTTTTTTGAGGACGGTGATGATAACAAAAATGGCGCAGCCAATAAGAACCACTCCTATCCACAGGGGTAAAAACCCGGGGCCTGGACCATATTCGGAATAATATGGAAGTTGCGAGGAGAAAAAGACCACGGCCAGTCCTAATATCAGGACGACCACTCCACCTATGAAATCAGCAAGGCGCATCCGTATTCTCCAACAAAATCCCCCCATACCCCCCTTTCGAAAAAGGGGGGAGAGGGGGGATTTACTGATTTACCCTGTTAGAAAGCCCCAGCATTTATGCTGGGGATGGGGATGGTAAAAATAGAAAACATCAGCTCTTTAATGAGGGCGGGGTCAAAGCCCTGCCCTTTCTAACGGGGTTTACTTAAGGAGCCCCAGACCTTTCAGAATTTCTTTCGATTCTTCTTCATTCTGAGTGACGACCTTGGCAAACTCCTTGCTTCCCATCCAGCTAGGGCTGAGCGAATATTTCTTTAGATAATTTTCCTTCCAAGAAGATGATTCCGCCATCTGCTTAAACATGTTTTCATAAAAAGCAGCGGTTTCCGCAGGAATGTCTTGGGCGGCCATAATGCCCCGGTAGAAAAAGTAAGTCACATCATGCCCTATCTCTTTTAATGTAGGAACATCTGGAAAATCCGTCATGCGTGTGGCCTTGGCAACGGCTACAGGTCGTACCATCTTTGCTTCATACTGCGGCACAAATTCAGGCGGATTGGCCCAGATCATATTCACGTGTCCTCCCAGAAGGGCTGTGATACACTCACCGCCGCTTTTGAATGGTACGTAGCGAAGCTTTATCCCCGCAGACCGTTCAAAGAGACTCTGGCAAATCTGGTCATCCTGACCGGCGCCTGTTCCCCCGATGGTTAATTCTCCAGGGCGCTTTTTTGCCTCGGCGATAACGTCACGGATCGTTTTGAGAGGTGAATCGGTCTTCACAACGATCAACTGCTCATCGAGGGCAAGATTACAAATCGGCGTGAGCTCACGGAATGTGGGGGCCCCCTTCCCTGCCACCAATGCCGCTTGTGCCTGGCCTGGGATGAAGGTCACCAGGACGTGGAGGTTGCCCTTCTGCTGGACAACCGATGTCGTTCCGACCAGACCGCTGCCTCCGGCACGGTTGACGACGATGAGGGGCTGGGGAC
>JAOUFX010000679.1 GCA_029857975.1 Deltaproteobacteria bacterium
ACCTTATCGAAGAACTGGCGGAAATAATCGTGGCGGGGAACCATGATTACGGAGCAGTAGGCCTTACCGATGTTTCCTGCTTTAATCCGGCGGCTAAAGCAGCTATTTTATGGACGGAAAAGAAGCTTACCGAAGAAGAAAAATCCTTCTTGCGTCGGCTCCCTCTGGTGCGGCAAGTTGGAGATATCAGCTTCATCCATGCCACCCCTCATGAGCCGGCGGAATGGCACTATATCTTTACCTTGCCGGAAGCGGAAGAAGGTTTTCAGGCCATGTCCGGGGAGTTGGTTTTTATCGGCCATTCGCATGCCCCCGTGATCCTTTCCAAAAGAAGAAGTGAAGGTGTAAATGCTTATAAGAAAAGTGAGGCTGTGGTGGAGAAGGGGGTACGTTATATCATCAACGTAGGAAGTGTAGGACAACCCCGGGATAGGGATCCCCGCGCAGCCTATGGCCTTTATGATGAAAATTCAGGAAAATACTTGCTAAAACGTGTGCCCTACGATGTTGACACCGCCCAAAGAAAGATTATCGCCGCCGGCCTTCCCCTCTATTTAGCCCGACGTCTAAGCCAAGGCATATAAATTACCGCGAGTCTATTTTTGTCACTCTTTGTCATCTTTTTGCCACATATTTCATAAATTTTACCTTTTAATGTAGTAATCACACCCTTTTACTTCCAATTTTTAAATTTCTTTAAAGTTTTAAAAATTGTTAAATATTGAATACTTATATGAATATTTGAGCTATTTTATGAAAATTTGGAATATTTTGGAACAAAAATTGCAAATTTTTCTAATTGTAATCTTGCATGTAAGTTTTTAAGACTAAAATAAATGGAGTAATCTTAATGAAAGAGATTATGACACCCCGTGAAGCAGCCGAATATTTGAGCGTCCATGTTCGAACTATATACCGGCTGGTTAAAAACGGAGGGATTCCCGGTCGAAAATTGGGGGGGAGTTGGCGATTTAAAAAGGAAGCTCTGGATGAATGGCTTTCAGGGAAAGAAAACCCACTCTCTAAGGAAAAAGAATAATGGAAGGAAAACGGATTTTAGTCGTCGATGATGATAAGACAATTCGGGATCTTTTATATCAGACGCTTACCCAATTCGGAACCCTTCAGGTGGAACTGGCTAAGGATGGAGAAGAGGCCTTGCGGAAAATCGAGGGAAGCCAATTCGATCTTGTTTTAACCGACATGAGAATGCCGAAAATGAACGGACTGCAATTAGTAGATGAAATTGCCAAGGTGAAACCTGAAATTATCACGGTTCTGATGAGTGGCCAAGCAACCATCGACTCAGCAGTGGAGGGGGTGCGACGGGGAGCCAGTGATTTTGTCACCAAGCCTTTCAATCTGCCCGAGATGATTATTCGGCTGCACAAAGTTCTGGAGGAGAAACAGCGTATTAAAAGACTCAGCGATTTTATCAGCGAGCTGGAAAAATCTATTCAAGAACTGAGGAAGCTTGATGAGATCAAATCCGAATTCGTTTCCGTTGCTTCCCATGAATTGAGGACTCCCCTGGCGGCGATTAAGAATGCGATTCAACTGATCTTAACAGGAAAAACCGGTGCCATCAATGAAGCGCAGGTAAAATTTCTCTCCATAGCCGAGAGAAATATCAATCGCCTCACGAACATTCTGAATGACCTTTTAAATCTTTCCCGCATTGAATCTGGAAAGATGGAGATAAAATTCGAGAAATTGGACCTAAGGAGTCTCATAGAATTTATTCTCTCCTCATTCAAAGCCCAAGTCGAAGGAAAAGGGATTAAACTACGAATGGAAGTTCCCCAGAAAGTGCCCGCGGTTTATGGAGATCATGAGAAGGTCGAACAGATCTTAACCAACATTGTAGGCAATGCTCTTAAATTCACCCCCGAAGGGGGGGAAATATTTATCTCGGTAAAGCCCTATGATGGGGATGGGAAAATGATGGCGATAGCGGTTAAAGATTCGGGGGTCGGCATTCCTTCAGACCAACTCGATAAAATCTTTGAAAAATTTCACCAGGTGGAAGGATCCTTACAGCGATCGGTTGGAGGGACAGGGCTGGGTCTGGCCATCACCAAAGGGCTTGTGGAGGCGCACCAGGGGAAAATTTTTGTAGAGAGTGCCGTAGATAAAGGGAGCACTTTTACTTTCACTTTACCCATCGCAGAAGGGGAGAGGAGAGATCTCCATTTCCGCTTCGTTTTTGACAAGGAATTTCAACGGGCCCAGGAGACCCATTCTTCCCTCAGCCTTTTCCTGATTGATGTTCTGGGCGCGAAGGACGAGGAAAAAGAAGCCATCATCAATCAGTTGGAGGATTTGGCGCGGCAAAGCCTTTGTAGAAAAACAGATGTGGTCATAAGGCGGGAGAAGGAAAAAATTATCGCCGCCCTGTGTGGGGTGGATCTCAAAGGCGCCCAAGTGATCCGTGAGCGGCTGGAAGGAGAAATACAAAAGCAGTTCATTGCGGGTCGGGAAACCCCGCTCATGATCAAAGTGGGGACCGCGACCTATCCCGACGAGGCCCTTTCTAAAAAAGACCTTTTCCGGAAAGCGAAAGAAAGAATAGGGGGAGAAAAATGAGCCAAGCCAAAATCCTGATCGTAGATGACGAAATCGATTTGACGGAGACCATTCGGTTTTCCCTCGAATTGGAGGGGTGTAACGTATTGGTTGCCTCCAATGGCGAAGAGGGCTTGAATGTAGCTCGCCAAGAGAAACCCGACCTCATCCTTCTGGATCTCATGTTGCCCAAATTGGATGGATACAAAGTATGTCGTCTTTTAAAATTCGATGAACGATACAAGCATATTCCCATCCTGATGCTAA
>JAOUFX010000680.1 GCA_029857975.1 Deltaproteobacteria bacterium
GTTGTAACTAAAATGTAACCGTCCTAACCGAAAATAACCCAAAATAACCCAATCTATTCCAAAATGGCCTTCATAAATACTTAGAATCTAACCACTTAATTTTGATGGAGAATCGCCTTTTTGCGGTTTCTGATCCTAAGTCCAGCGCGTCTGCCAGTTCCGCCACTCTCGCGTAGGATGGAATCGGGAACATCTTACTTTGAATTATAAATATTATCAAGCCTTTTTCCTCCCCCGGCCCTGTCCTTAATTGATTGCTGGCTGATCTTCTAAGGGTCTTTGTGCCTCTACTGTAGCCGTATTGTAGCCATGAGGCAGAGTGGCTCTTTCCGCATGGTACTGTTTCACCCTTTGGCTTGCCCTCTTCAGATCATCTTCATTGACAATGTTATAGCGGTCAAAGACGCTCCGGGTCTTATGGCCGGAGATAGCCATAGCCACTCGCTCAGGGACCCCGGCTCTGACCATGTTTCTTACAGCCGTTCGCCGGAAATCATGGAATAGCTTTCCTTCAACCCCTGCCTCTTTACAGGCTTTCTCCCAAGCTCCCCGGAAATCTTTAACCCTCTCTCCGGTCTCTCCGAAGAACACCCAAGGACGGTCAGGAAATTTCTGATCCCTTAATGCTCTCTGAAAATGAATCACTTCGAGCAATTCACCTTCAAGGTATATAACCCTTGACTCCTGGTTCTTAGTATCCTCTGCCCGGAGATTAATTTTACCTTCCAGTAGATCGACCTGATAATCATATAAAAGGCACCCCCTGAGCATAGCAGAAGTGATTTCTGGTATGCTTAGGAAAAGCAGACAATCTTACCTAAGGAGGTGCCTTATGCCATTGTACGCAGCTTTGGATCTACCTTCCAACAACAATTTTTTGGCCGTGATTAATGACGAGGGGAAGCGGATTGACCATAAGAAGTTGCCCAATGATCCGAAGTTAATCTTGGAGGCTCTTCGACCTCATCAGACAGAAACCGATGGTGTCGTTGTGGAATCTATCTATAATTGGTACGGGTTAGTGGACACTTTGATGGAGGCAGGATATCAAGTTCCTTTAGCCGACCCATCGGCCAATCAGCAATATTCCGGTCTGGAGCATACTGATGACAAGCATGATGCTTTTTGGTTAGCGGAGATGTTGCGGTTGGGGATTTTACCGGAAGGATACATCTATCCCAAAGAGGAGAGGCCGATCCGAGACCTTCTTCGGAAACGGGGGCATTTGGTAAAGATCAGAACTTCGCTGGTTCTCAGTCTGCAGAACATCATCAGCAGGAACTGTGGCTTTGGTTTCAAGGTGAATGGCGTCAAGCGCCTGAGAGAGGATCGGGTTCATCCGCTTTTGGAAGAAAATGAAGATCTGGCCTTGGCGGGTAGGGTCAGTAAAGAGACCATCGATTTTCTGACGCGGAAGATCCAGGCGATTGAGGCCATCATCGTAAAAAGGATTGCATTAAAAGAGCCCTACAAGGATCTGCTCACTTTACCTGGCATTGGCAAGGTTTTAGCCGTGACCATCATGTTGGAGACGGGGGCCCTCAGTCGTTTTTCCAAGGTGGGAAACTATGTATCGTACTGCCGCCAGGTTTCCAGCCGGTGGGTCAGCAACGAGAAGGCCAAAGGCCAGGGAAACAAGAAGAACGGCAATCAGTACTTGGCTTGGGCTTTTCCGGAGGCAACGGAGTTTGCCAGGCGGTATCATGCAGAGCCCAGAGCCTATTACAACCGAAAGCTGCAGAAAACGAATTTCAGGGTTGCCCATAGCGCTCTGGCCCATAAGCGGGCCCGGGCTGCGTATTGTGTCATGAAAGATCAAGTTCCTTATCAGCCGGAGAAGTTATTTACCTAACGAACTGGCTGGGGCGGTGAACCTGAAATGGGGTTGGCCAAAAGCCCCGAGACCTGATTGGTAATCCGCCCCACCCAGCATAAAGAGTTATGAGCCTCTTTACGGCCCATGCCGTGAGCCATTCCGGGGTTGGCTAACAACCACAAGATCTGTGAAAAATCATTTGGACGCGGCCTGGAACCGAAGATTTTCTGGTCCGCTGCAAGCGGAAAGGGTCGGGATAATAACCAGGTGGCTCCGCTGCGAGATCGATTGGGTCTCGCAGCTCCGCAACTTTGATTTTATCTCCATGGGATCAAAGAGTCCAAAAGACCTTCCTCCTGATGGGTGACGGGTGCAGTAAAGACTGACACCGCAAACCAATAGAAATTTCGGCAATGGTAAGGATGGCGATAACTCCGTAGAAGAGAATTCAAGAAAATAATTTTTTCTTGTGCAGGATAAGTTTTTCCTCTTGACAGGGGCCTTTTAATGGGTGACCATTTTTTCTTGTCCCCTTTTCTTCTTTATCCCTGAACCAGACCATGTCTCCGAATAGCACCACAATTTAAACTTTTTAAAACAAAGCGGCTAAAAGATCCTCCTCCTATCCCCTTTTTAGGCATATCTCTTGCAAATTTTTTAATGGCGCAAGGACATTCCCCGTAGCCCTTAAAAATGCTCATTTACCTGTATGAATCAAAGATTTTTTATCTTACCCGAATTGAAACGAAAAAGGGTTGCAGATGAAAGCGATCCATGCAGACTTATGCAGGCTAATCAATGCCTTGGAAGCTATTTGCGGAACTCTGGACTCCCTCAGAAAGGGAATGGAAACTACCACGCCGCGATTGCCAGTGGATGATTACTATAAATTTCTTCTCGCCACCGAAAGAATCAGGGAGACAATCGCAATTTTGAGAAAGATAATAGAGAAGACAGAAAGTGTCATCTCAACAACATAAAATGGCATTCATCAAAAGGACGAAGTAGACAAGA
>JAOUFX010000027.1 GCA_029857975.1 Deltaproteobacteria bacterium
TTGATATTGAAGACCGACTATGCCGGGTCCATAGAACTTCCACTCGACAAGATTAAGAATATTGTGACCGATAAATCTTCCGAAGTTCATTTGCTCAGCGGGGAGATCTTGAAAGGAAAGCTCAAGACCGCTGAAGATGGAAAATTGGTCATAGACCCGGGTCTCCCAAGGGCACCCACGGCAATCGATTGGAAAAATGTTTCCTCCGTTAATCCTCCTCCTAAAATTCCTCCCCAATGGAAAGGCGCCGTAAATATTGGCGGCATCTATCAGACGGGAAATACCGATAGAAAAACCGCGTCGGTGGGAGCTGCAGCAGCCAGGAAGACTGAGGATGACCGGTTCAGCCTACGGTTCCTTTTCAACTATGCCGAGGAGAAATCAGACGTAACGACTCGGAATACCTATGGGGGATTGAAGTATGACTATTTTTTCACCAAGAAATTCTATGGGTATTTAAGCACGGAGTTGCTTACGGATGAATTCAAAGATTTAAACTTAAGAGCGATCGCGGGCCCTGGTGCCGGCTATCAAATCTGGGATGACCCGGTTAAATTTTTCCTGGTTGAAGCTGGTGTGTCCTATGTGTGGGAAGACCGGAAAGCGGGAGAGGATGATAACTGGGCAACGGCGCGAGTCAGTGGGGACTTTTGGTACAAATTTGGAAAGTATATTACCTTCTCCGACTTGTTCATCATTTATCCGAGCCTGAAACGTGGGAGTGATTATACTTTGCGCAATGAGGCGGCCTTGACCACACCTTTGGGAGCGGGTTGGGCCTTGCGCCTGGCCAACATCTGGGAACGCGACAGCGACCCATCGCCGGGAATCAAGAAAGATGATTTGACCTGGATCCTTGGCCTGCAATATTCATTTTGATGCCGACTCAAACAGGGTTAATTCATCTTAAAATGAGTAATTTAATACAAACGAAATAAATCATTTTACCCCCCACCCCTCCCTCCCCCTCAAGGGGGGAGGGTTAGGGTGGGGGTAATGTAACTTCATTTAAGGCGTTTGTATTAAAATAAAAAGGAGGACAAAAATGTTGAAAGAATTTAAAGAATTTGCCATGCGGGGGAATGTATTGGACATGGCCGTTGGCATCATTATAGGTGCCGCGTTCGGTACCATTGTGACTTCATTGGTAAACGATGTTATCATGCCGCCTATCGGTCTGCTCTTGGGTAACGTCGATTTCTCCAATATCTTCGCCGTTCTGAAGGAAGGCAAGACACCCGAACCCTATGCTTCCGTGGCAGCCGCCAAAGCCGCGGGAGCGGTCACGATGAACATGGGGGTTTTCATCAATACGGTCATTAACTTCATTATCGTGGCCTTTGCCATCTTCCTTCTCATTCGCAGTATCAACCGGCTCAAAAAGATAGAGGAAGCTCCTCCAGCCGTTCCAACAACCAAAGAATGTCCCTTTTGTATTGTTTCTATACCGATTAAAGCTACCCGTTGCCCTCACTGTACTTCTGAATTGCAGGCGGCATAAAAACGGGAATTAGAATTGAGGAATTTGGTCTATAAGGAAGAGGGGGGGGATAGAGCATGAGAATTTGATGGAAAGGAAAAAAGCCTTGTGATATATTTTCAGTGTGCCTCCTGGGTAAAAAAGAAGGGGGGTGGACCCCACCTTCTTTGGATCTGGATTAAAGTAATCCTGGGAGGTTTTTTTTTGACAAAAAAATTGAGGCCATCCGTGATCGATACCCCGATTGAGAAAACTCTCCAGCCCCCATGCGATTTTTCGAGTCTTCCGCATGCTCAAAATTGACCCTGCCACCGATCCGGTAACCCCCCAAAGCTTCTCCTCCCAACCCTCAGGCTACCTGCTGCACAGATTTAGCCTGTTGGTATTATGGGGAATCCTCCTCCTCGCGGCCTGGAAAGCTCAGGTTGGCATCGTCATCTTCCTGGGCTTGGTATTCAGCGCCGCCGCTTTGGCGGCCTTATGGAGCCGCGTTTCGCTCGCCGGGGTCCGTTGCCAGCGCTTGATCCGGGAACGGCGCCTTTTCCCGGGCGAATCGACCGAATTAACGCTGCAAATCATCAACCGCAAGCCACTCCCTTTGCCCTGGATCAAGATTGACAATGAAATACCCGCAGACATAGTCCGGGATGTACCCCCCTCACCAGCCAACCGCCCCGGATTTTTCCTCTTGAGTCGTTCGGCATCGATGCTCTGGTATAGCAAAGTAAGCTGGAAATTCCGGCTGCAGGGCCATAAGCGTGGATATTATAGGATCGGTTCAATCGGAGTCACCTCAGGAGATATTTTTGGCTTCTACCCCCGCTGGGCCAGGGTTTTTCAAATAGACTATGTGATCGTTTACCCCAAAATCCTTCCCTTAGACCAACTGGGTATCCCCTCTCTGCATCCCCTGGGAGAAAGCAGGACGATTCAACGTCTTTTCCAGGATCCAACCCGCACCCTTGGTCTTCGGGATTATCGTCCACAGGATAGCCTTAAATATATTCATTGGAAGGCCAGCGCCCGCCATCAGCATTTACAGGTTAAGGTTTTCGAATCTACAACCACCCTAAAAGTATCTTTATTCTTAGCGATAGATAGTTGGGCATCGAATGGCTCCCACTCCGAGGAGGATTTCGAGTTGGCCATAAGCACCGCTGCCTCGATCGCTTATCACCTCATCGAACAAGGGAATCCCGTCGGGCTGTTCGCCAACACCCGCTTGGCGGATTCAGGTATGGCGGTAAGCATAGCCCCGGGGGGAAGCCGCGATCATCTAATGGATATTCTGGAAGCACTGGCCAAAATTACTTCTCGATCAAGAGATTCCTTTGAGACCTTCCTGCAACGGGAACGGCAAGCTCTACCATCAGGGTCAACCTTGATCTTCATCGCTTCCCAGGCTCCGGAGCCCCTGCTCTGGCTGCTGAACGACTTGAAGAAGAGCGGATTCCAGGTGCTTCTCCTGCTCATGGGCGATCAACAGGAGCAATGTCCTGAAGGCCCCCTCCCCCGGAACTATATTCGCCATGCTGGCAGCCTCTTAGGAAATCCTCCAGAGATCCCTTTATGAAACAGAATTGGCACATGGCCCTGTTATACGGCATTGTGGCGGCAATGCAGGTGTGCTGGCTGGGGATCGCCTTGGACTTGGCGAACCAAAAGGCAGCGGACGGTTCCCTGTCCCTCCTGGTCGTTTTGGGTTTTTATCCTTTGGCTTTTGCCTTTAATCGGCTCCTTCCGGTCCTGCGCTTCTCCAGGGTGGTCTTACCGAGTTGCCTGGCTTGGGCAGCCACGATGCTTCTCTTGGCGAAAATCCATTTTTTCAACAGCATTCCCCTGGGGGATCCGCTCTGGCTCCGCAACCTCTGGCAGGCGATCGCCCAGATGTTCCATGCTTTTAATCCGGTAGGATTGATGATTGTGAGCAGCGCCATCCTTTGGGGGCTGGGCTGGCGTCTGGCCTACGTGCGGATTCATTTTGCCACCTTAATCACCGAGTTCCAATTCGGTCTGGCCATTTTTTTGATTGTTTTTTTCGTACACGCTCAGGCGGATTGGAAATCTTCCGCCCTCGTCCCCGCAGCCTTAATTTTTTTCTCCCTGGCCCTGTTGGGAATGTCTGTATCCCTTGCCCGGGAGCAAACCAGTTGGTTGTCGGGTCCATATAAGGGCTTATGGTTCGGATTGCTGCTTTTTAGTATCGGTTTGATCCTGGCTCTCGGCTTGCTAATCAGCGTAGCCGTAAACCCTCCTTTGCTCGATTTCATTCTCTCTCTCCTGGCCAAGGCAGGGCAATTTATTCTGGAAATGATCCAAAAATTCTTTGCTTTCCTGAGCAGCCTTTTCCCCCCTCCCCAACCCGCGGGCCTGCCTCCCTCTTTACGAATGCCGCAGATAAGCCGACCGCCGGAGGCCCCCTTTATGCTCTTTTCGGACTCCGTGCGGGAGATCATGAGATTCATCTGGGGAATGGGGTGCCTCACTCTTATCCTGGTTGCCTTGTGGCGTATTGCCGGCCAGGTTTTTAATTGGCTTCGGCGCAAACTGAGCGGCCTGGAGGGCGCGGAGGTGGAACAGCTTTCTGGGGCCTTTAGAGAAGATTTATGGCATTTGCTGAGGAGAATATTTCTCGCTTTGCGCATGAAATGGCCCTTACGGGGAGGAGAAAAATTACCCCCTCTTCTTTCTGAAATCGAGTCGGTGCGGCGAATTTACCGCCAACTCTTAAAGTGGGCGGCAGCCCGGGGTTGCCCCCGACACGCTTCTCAAACCCCTTGGGAATATTTGCAGATGCTCCTCCAGTGGCTCCCCGAAGGCCGGGGGAACTTCACCTTCATCACCCACCAATACGTCCGCGCTCGCTATAGCCTTGCGGTCCCCACCGAAAACGAGTTGGAGCAATTAGGGCGAAGCTGGCAGCAATTAAAAAAAATCCGCTCCCAACGAGCTGTCAAGAAAACTCTTAAAAACAGGAGATAAAGAAGATGGACCAAGCCTTTGCCGCAACAGCCCCCGAAGTCTGGCGAGTCAAGGAAGCAGCCGAAAGGATCCTAAAGAATGTCAACCAGGTCATCGTGGGGAAAGCAGAAACGATTCAGCTGGTTCTTATCGCTCTTCTCTGTGAAGGGCATGTTTTAATCGAAGATGTGCCCGGCGTGGGGAAGACGCTGCTGGCCAAGACCATGGCCAAATCCATGGGCTGTCGCTTCAAGAGAATCCAGTGCACCCCCGATCTATTACCCTCCGATGTGACCGGTATTCACTATTTCAATCAGAAGACTTTCGCCTTTGAATTTCGGCCGGGCCCGATCATCGCCCAGATCGTCCTGGTGGATGAAATCAATCGGGCGATGCCCAGAACCCAGTCCTCCCTTTTGGAGTGCATGCAGGAACAACAGATCACCGTTGACTTGGAGACCGTGCCCCTGCCCCGTCCTTTTATGATTCTGGCCACGCAAAACCCCATTGAACTGGAGGGTACTTTTCCTTTGCCGGAAGCCCAACTCGACCGTTTTCTCCTCCGGGCACGGATGGGCTATCCGGACGAGGGGGAGGAAAAAGCGATTTTGACCCGCTTCCACCAGGCGAATCCGCTGGATAACCTACCCAGCGTGCTGGAAGTCAGCGAGATTCTCGAACTGCAAAAAAATTGCCGACAGGTTTATGTGGAGGATTCCCTGCACCGGTACATCA
Organism: Deltaproteobacteria bacterium; assembly: GCA_029857975.1. The sequence continues at coordinate 5,177 of JAOUFX010000027.1, forward strand.
CCGCCTTGACTCGGGCGACTCGCAGTCACGATAAGATTAAATTGGGTACCAGTCCCAGAGCATCGCTGGGTCTTTATATCGCCTCCCAGGCCCGGGCGGCAATCCATGGGCGAAATTATGTAATCCCCGACGACGTGAAATCCCTGGCGATCCCGATTCTGGCCCACCGTTTCATAGCAAAAACAGAGACCCGTATGAAGGGACAGTCGCAGGAAGATATTGTAAAAGAAATTTTATCCACCGTTCCCGTTCCGACGGAGGGAACAGGAAGGCCTGTTCCCTCCTCTTCCTGAATTTCACCCTTGTCCCCTCTGATATCATGATCAACCCCGGTTGTGATTCCATATCCCCCCGCCCGCCTGGTTTTTACGGGCCGGAAAAAGTTAACATATACTCGGATAAAAGATTTGGTATATAATGTTTCCTAAAAAAGGCGACTCACCACAGAGGGCCCAGAGGAAAATTAAAAAAACAGTGAAAACAACACCATATTCTATCTGGCGAATTTATTACATGAGAACACAGAGAGAATATTGAGCTGATTTTTTTTAACTATGAAATTATTCTCTGAGATCTCTGTGGTGTAAAAAAATCGCTCAATTTAGGTGTTTTATAATCTTTGCAGGAGTCAGGAGAAAGGCTTGAAAACTCCGGCATTCTTTGGGCGGAAAGATAGGGTGAGGCGAGTTGGAGCAGCGGCTGGGATATTGCTCGTTACCTTAGTCTATGGGTCCGGAGAGATCCTGGCTAAAAAAGCCCCGTCTATTTCTTGGGAGCAAAAGGAACTGCTTCAGGTAAAGGTCCACCAACTTGTTATCGATCCTACAACCATGCAACCCGTGCTTTTTCTCGCTGACTCCCTCGAGGAACGGGCGCTTCCGATTTGGATCGGCCCTTTTGAGGCCAACGCCATTAATGCCGTAATCCAGGGGAGCAAGCCTCCTCGACCCTTAACCCACGACCTTTTAGAAACCATCATCCGAAAAATAAACGGAAAGGTTCAGCGGATCGTCATTACCCATAGCAAGGATGGCATCTATTATGCGACGATGGTGGTAGAGAAGGAAGGTACACCGGTAGAGATAGATGCCCGGCCGAGCGATTCCATTGTTATGGCCCTGAAGTTTAAAGCACCCATATACGTTTCCAAGAACCTTTTCAGAGAAATGGCGATTCCCCTTGGAGAACAGAAGGAAATCCAGGAACGCTACGGTCTATCCATTCAGGAGCTTACTCCCTTACTGGCTGAATCCTTTTCCTATAAGTCAACAAAAGGGATTTTAGTATCGGAGGTTCGCCAGGGGAGCTTGGCCGAAAAGGATGGCCTGCAGCGAGGGGATATTTTTGCGGAAATAGGGGGGGAAACGATCGTAGACGTGATTTCATTTAAGGGGGCCCTGGCCAAAACTACGTCGGCTGTGCAGGCCAAGGTTTTCCGCCAAGGCCGTTTTTTATCCCTCACCCTTCATCTAAAATAATCTCTGCAGGGCTTGAGGGGGGGAGCTGTTCAAGCGCCATGGTTTGACCCTCGGATCTTCGTGGCTCAAGAGGAAAGACGTCAAATGAAGGTAAACACTCGCCTGGGATTTTCCACCAGGAGGGTGCAAATCTGTTCTTCGGTCAAGCCTTTGGCCCGCATCACGGGTACAGTATTCCGCAGGATATGGTCATAACCCCAACCGCCGTATTTGCGGCGCTGGTGCTTGTTCCAGATGTCCTGGGAAATAAGGATCTGGGTGATGAATCCGGCACGGATAAGCTCAATGATCTCATTGATCCGCTGGTGATCGGTGGGCAGGTCAATGTGCCTGAGGTGCAGCGGATAATAGCCCTCCCGCCCGAAGAGATCGTATTCGAGGACCAGTCCATTCTCTAAAAGCTTCAATCGCTTCTTGGGGTCGCGGACGGCGCGATCAATGTGGTCGATGGTTGTCCGGGTCAGATCAGCACCGGCATCTTTTAGGATTTCCAGAACCTTGAAGGCAGCTTCTTCGCCCTGCCCGGGGTGGACGTTCAGGTTGGCCCCGGTGATTTGCTGGGCTTTAACGGCAGCTCGCAGAGATTTTTCCTCTCGAGGATCGATTGGCCAGGAGGTACCGATCTCTCCAATGAAACCGGCTTTGATGTTCGTGGCTTTCACCCCGACGGTTATGTCCCGGATGATTTCATCGGTGATATCCTGTTCAGTCTTGGTTCCAAAACCCTCCGGTAAGGAGGCGGCGAAATAATACCCCGATCCCATGATGATGTTCAATCCGGTGGCGCGGGAAATCCGAACCAGGGCCTGTGGATCCCGTCCCAGGCCGTTGTTACTCATTTCCACCACCGACTGGCCGCCGGCCAGCCGGAAGGGCGTGAGTTCGGTGATCGCCTCTTCTTCATCCAGGAGGAGAAGATCGTCAAGGTTTTGAAACCAGTGGTAGCGGATCCACCACAGCGTATCGAAAGAAACCGGCGCTCGAGCCAAGGCTTTTTCGGTCGCTTCGGTTGGCTCTATGAACCAGGCCGAGCCGTCGCAAACAATGTGCTCATGGGCGAGAGTGACTCCCAAATCTTCAGGGTCAATCAAGCCAAGGACCGTCTGAATTTTTCCGGAAAGTTGGGAAATGGTCATGATAGTAACTCCTTTGTCCTCTTACCTCTTAGCTCCTGCCTATTCCTCTGGCCTTCGGTGGCTCATTGCCACTTCTTCAACTTTTCACGAATGCTGGAGCTATTTAATCCTTCCGATTGCTTAGAGTTCGAGCTGGGATAGAGGCAATATAAGATAGGGAAGCCCGAGTGTCAATACCATACCTTCTCTTGCCCACCCTCAGTTTTGTGTTTTCGCCCGGGCTGGAGGGCCATGATCGAGGAATCATGGCGGGCAAAGCATTGATTCAGGGTCCCCCGTTTGCCTCCGCCGAGGCGGGCGGGATCGGAGGAGAGCATAGAAATCACGGTTGAAGCCCCGCTGTGCCCGATGAAGAACCAGCGCCTCTGATTCCGAGGGAATGGCCCTTCAGCCCGGGCTGGGAAGCTCCTACATAAAAAGCTGGGGGTGGGCCAGCTCATTCGTCTTGCACCCCTTCACTTTGCCTCCGCAAAAAGAGAGCACAAAAAACATATATCTTTGCTACAACGGTGGAAGTAAAGCTCCAGGTCATGAAAGAACCACCACCTTTTGGCCCGGCGCAGCACCTCCCCGCCGGTGCCCCCTCTTTTATCACCCTCCCGTCCGAGCTCCGTTAATCAAAGTAAATTCATCAACCTATTGAAAAGTGAAGGGGGGCAAGGTTCATTCGTATGTTGACTTTTATCCATGACACCCATATATAATTGGCTGCATTTTCATTTCGGCTACAAGCGAGATTGCCTTATTTTAAATGCACTACCATGGGGAGGATGACATGGGCAAATCAAAAAATGATTCTGATAAAGGATGGCTGCCTGAGGTAGAGGAGCTTCGCTTCCGTGAGTCCCTCGCTTCTCAGATGGGGGGTCCGGAGAATTTGGCGCGCCATCGCGCTGCCGGCCGGTTGAATGTTCGGGAGCGAATAGAAAAACTGTTAGATAAAGCCAGTTTTCACGAGACCGGCGCCATCACCGGGACTCCTACTTTTGACCGCGACCGTCTCGTCAAGCTATTTCCTTCGAACTTCATCTTGGGGACGGGAAGGATTGATCATCGCCGAGTGGTGGTGGGTGGTGACGACTTCACCATCCGTGGAGGAGCGGCCGACGCCGCGATCGGACGAAAGGCTCCTTATGCCGAGCGGATGGCTCTTGATCTCCGTTTGCCTATGATCCGTCTTGTCGATGGGACCGGCGGGGGCGGGAGCGTTAAATTTTTGGAGAAGATGGATCGCACCTATGTCCCGGCCAATCCGGCCGTGGAGATCATGGAAGAACTCCTTGCCACCGTTCCGGTTGTGAGTGCGGCCCTTGGATCGGTGGCCGGGCTTGGCGCGGCTCGGGTTGTCTTCTCTCATTTTTCGGTTATGCCCAAAAAAACGGCCCAGCTCTTTGTAGCCGGGCCTCCGGTTGTAGAAGCGGCCCTGGGCAGGAAGGTTGAAAAAGAAGAGTTAGGCGGCTCCCACATCCATACCAGTGGCTTTGGTGCAGTGGACAACGAGGTCACCTCCGAAGAAGAGGCCTTTGAGCATATCCGACGTTTTCTCTCCTATATGCCCAATTCAGTCTACGAAATGCCTCCGGTACTGGAGGCGACGGACCCAGCCGATCGGCGCGAGGAGGAGCTAATCCGGATCATCCCCAAAAACAAACGTCTTCCCTACTCAGTACGTCGCATTCTGGCCCTGGTACTTGATGAAGGGTCTTTTTTCGAGATCGGAGCCAAGCACGGACGTTCGGTGGTTACCGGTCTGGCTCGACTATCAGGGCGGCCTGTCGGGGTCATGGCCAACGACCCAAAGTTCTACGGCGGAGCGATCACCGCCCATGCAGCTGACAAGATGGTTCGCTTTATAGATATGTGCGACACATTTCATCTGCCGATTGTCCATTTTGTAGATAACCCGGGCTTTATGATCGGCGTTGAAGCGGAAAAACAGGCGACCATCCGCTTCGGCGCGCGCTTTATTTTTGCCGTGTACCAGGCCACGGTCCCCTGGTGTTCCGTAATCCTGAGGCGGGTCTTCGGAGTGGCCGGAGCGGCCCACGGCAACCACTCACGCCTGAACTTGCGTTACGCCTGGCCCTCGGGAGATTGGGGATCTCTTCCGATCGAAGGGGGCGTTCAAGCGGCCTACAAACGGCAGATTGAAGCGGCGGAAGATCCGCAGGCCTTGAGGGAGGAGATCGAAAGGCGTTTATCCAAGGTGACCTCACCCTTTCTTACGGCTGAGATGTTCGGAATCGAGGAGATCATCGATCCGCGCGACACCAGGCCGTACCTCTGCGAGTGGATCGAGACCGCCTATCGATTGCTTCCCAGCGAACTGGGAAAGAAAAAACGGGGGATACGGCCGTAGATCCTTCTCCCCGCTTTCAGGCTTCCTTGGACGAAATTGCGATGTTGCGTTTTTTCTTGATTTTCAAATTAATTTTCCATATGATCTGGGCCATTACTTCTCTCATCAGCATACAGATGACCAACTCTTCATCAGCAATTCGTGCCAAGGGAGAGAGCAATGATCCGGGATGCGCATACCCTCAGGCGTTTTGAAGATGACCTGATGAAGAGGGGCCCTCAACTCTCTTTCCGGGAAGCACTCCAGCTATTTGAATCGATGTGGAAAGAAGGAATCACCCTGGGGATCCTCCCTCTTTCCGACCCCCTGGGCGGCATTGAAGTGGATATCGAACTCGCAAGGGTACTCAATTGTTTGAAGCACTCCTTGCGATCCCCATTTTTCTCTAATAGTTGAATTGTAATCGATTACCTGTGTCCGGCCCCAGGTAGAGGCTTCTCCCGGCCATTCAGCACGATGGAAGGGGGAAATGATAGATTAGATTGAGTGTATTTCCTCCAGCGCGGTTATCTCGGGCTTTCCACCTATAAACTCTCGACTTTTAGCAAAAAATGCTTTGAAATGGGGCGTAGAAGAGTGCGCATCCAAGGCTACCTTGTCTTTGTAACGCTCCATGATAACAAGGGTGTTGGGATTGGATTGATCCCTGTTCAGGGTGTACATTAAAGTGCCTTCTTCTTCAGCAACCTGAACCATGAGCTCCTTAAAGGCCTGAATGGCTTCTTCAACTTTTCCCTCTTTAATGGGTATCTTGGCAATAACCGAAATCATCCTGGTACCTCCCTTTCTCAACTTATTTTGTTCGGATGAGACCCCATAACACATGCCCCTTTTTTAGTCAAGGGAGGAGGGAGTTGTGCAGGTTATCCTTGACAGCCGGAGATTCCTTTTTTAATATCACATAAGGGGACAATGAGCCTTTCTTGATTCAGAGGAAAGGCCAAAAACCCTTTTCGGTTAACACCAATGGTGAGGAAGGATTATGTTTATAAAAATTCGTGGCAGGTTCGGTTGGCGGAGATGAAAGGAAAAATAAGTATTGCCCGTGAATTTTGCAAAGGGTGTGAAATTTGTATTTCTTTTTGTCCCCAAAAGATCATTTCACTATCATCCGCAATGAACAGCAACGGCTATGTAACCGCTGTCTTCAGCAATAGCGATGACTGCACAGGTTGCGCTGTTTGTGCCACCGTATGCCCGGAAGCGGCCATAGAGGTATACCGTGGCTAAAATCCTCATGGATGGCAACCGGGCCATTGGAGAGGCCGCTATAAGGGCAGGGTGTCAGTGCTATTTTGGTTACCCCATTACTCCCCAAAATGAGTTGACCGAGTATATGGCCGCGCACTTGGCCAGGAAGAGAGACTGTGCCTTCGTCCAAGCTGAGAGCGAGATTGCGGCCATAAACATGGTATATGGGGCCAGCATCGTCGGCGTCCGGGCGATGACCTCTTCTTCCAGCCCCGGGATCAGTCTCAAACAGGAAGGGATCTCTTTTTTGGCCGCCTGCGAGCTTCCGGCGGTCATTGTCAACATGTCCAGGGGCGGACCTGGTCTGGGAAGCATTGCCGCGGCGCAGTCCGATTATTTTCAGGCCACGCGCGGGGGTGGCCACGGGGACTATCGTACGATCGTTCTTGCTCCCTCCTCAGTCCAGGAACTTGCCGACCTCACCCAAAGGGCTTTCGACCTGGCGGACAAATATAGAATTCCGGTTATCATCCTGGGCGATGGC
>JAOUFX010000028.1 GCA_029857975.1 Deltaproteobacteria bacterium
CAACTGGCTGGACACGGCTTCGGTGAAAGTGGAGATCGAAAATTCCAGCCGACCTGTCTTCGGCAATGATGTTATCCAGGTCATCTCCCAGGAGACGCGCATTCCCCGGGAGATGGTTTTTCGGGAGACCACGGACCAGTTCAGGGAGGTGGAAGAAGCCCTGGCCAGCCGGGTCGTAGGGCAGAAGGAAGCTATATCGGCCTTGGCTCGAAACCTCCGCTTGAATAAAGGGCCCTTGAAAGAGAATTTCGAACGACCGGATGGGGTACTGCTTTTTCTCGGCCCAACGGGGGTGGGAAAAACGGAGTTGGCCAAAACTTTAGCTGAGTTTCTTTTCGGGGATGAAAAGAAAATGGTCCGCTTGGATATGTCGGAGTACCGGGATGGAACGATCTCCATGGACAAGCTTATCGGCATGCCTAGAGGTATCGTCGGCTCCGAGCGGGGCGGAATCCTGACCAACCAGGTGCGCGATAATCCTTATACCGTTGTTCTTCTGGACGAAGTGGAAAAAGCTCATCCGAATGTGCTCAATCTTTTCCTCCAGGTATTCGATGAGGGCTTTTTGACCGATGGCCGGGGGAGAAGGGTCTATTTTAGCGATACGGTCATCATCATGACCTCTAACTTGGGATCGGATGAATTCAAACGCTTCCTGAAGCCCTTGGGGTTTTTGGTGGATACTCAGCATCTGACCGAAGTGAAGAAGATGATCTTGAAGGAAGTAGAAAACCATTTTTCCCCGGAGTTTCTCAACCGGATCGATGACGTTATCGTTTTTTCTCCTCTCACCCGGGAAGAAGTTAGAGAAATTACCCAGCAGTATTTAGGGCGGATTCGTCAGAGCCTCACTTCCCAGGGGAAATCCATGGTCTTTACAGAAGCAGCGCTTGAGTCTCTGGTAGAGATCGGTTTTAGTTTAAAATACGGTGCCCGTTTCCTGAAACGGCGGATCGACGAACGGGTAAAGATTCCCATAACCCTCCACTGGAAGGAAGGATCCGCATTCTTTGTGGATGCCCCCAATGGCCGAGTGACCGTTTCCTGGGCCTCTTAAGGAAAAGGAGGCCTGCCCGGGGTGAAAAGGACCTGGGGGTTCACTGGTTGGGCGGTATTCATCAAGGACGGAGTAGAAAAATCCAGGTGAGATTCCCATAAGAGGGGCTGAATTGATGGAGAAGATAAGGTTAGCGATCGTGGGGGTGGGCAATTGCGCCAGCTCTTTGATTCAGGGAATTGAATATTACCGCAAGCACGAAGGTTCGGAGAAATTGGGACTCATGCATTATGATTTGGAGGGTTACCAGCCTGGCGATTTGGAGGTGGTCGCAGCCTTCGACGTGGACAAGCGGAAGGTGGGAAAACCCCTTGGTGAAGCGATCTTCGCCCTGCCAAATTGTACGCGGGTAATCAGCTCCCAGGTGTCCAATTCAAAAACGACCGTGCAAATGGGCCACATATTAGATGGCATCTCCAGCCATATGCGGGAATATCCAGATGACCAAACCTTTTTATTGGCCGATGAAAAACCATGCGACGTGGAAAAAGTTCTGCGGGATAGCGGCGCAGAAATCCTGCTGAACTACCTTCCCGTGGGCTCGGAGGAAGCGACTCGCTTTTACGCCACCTGTTGCCTGAACACGGGCGTGAGCTTGATTAATTGTATGCCCGTCTTCATTGCTTCCAGTAAGGAGTGGGGAAAGCGCTTTGCGGAACGGCAAATCCCCATCGTCGGAGACGACGTGAAAGCCCAGCTGGGGGCCACAATCCTTCACCGAGCCTTGACCCAGCTATTCGTCGACCGGGGAGTAAAGATTGACCGTACCTATCAACTGAACACGGGCGGCAACACGGATTTCCTCAACATGCTCAACCAGAGCCGGCTACGGTCGAAAAAAATCTCTAAAACAGAGGCGGTACAATCCCTCTTAGACAATCCCCTCAACGCCCAAGACATTCACATTGGCCCGAGTGATTACGTTCCCTGGCAGAAAGACAATAAGGTCTGCTTCCTGCGCATCGAGGGAAGGGGGTTCGGAGGAGTGCCCTTGAACGTGGAGCTGCGCCTTTCCGTGGAGGATTCTCCCAACAGCGCTGGAGTGACCATCGATGCCATTCGCTGTTGCCAATTAGCCAGGGATCGGAAGGTTGGAGGACCTCTAATCTCGGTCTCAGCTTATGCCATGAAGCACCCACCCCAACAAGTACCAGACCCACTGGGTCATCAGATGGTTGAGGAGTTCATCCGCGGCCTTCGCGAGAGGTAGGGTCATATTCTTCCATGCTCAAGGCAAAGCTCGGCGACCAGCTCGATCCTTTCCTGTACCGTACATCCCTCTTGGTTCAGAGGATGGGTTTAAAACCCAATACGCTGACGTTTATCGGGATGGGCCTGAATGGGTTAGCTTCATGGGCTTTGGCCGAAGGAGAGTGGCTTCAGGGAGCCAGTCTGATCGTTCTGGCGGGCTTTTTCGACATCTTAGACGGAGCCATGGCTCGGAATTGCAACGAAGCCAGCTCCTTTGGGTCTTTCTTAGATTCGGTTATTGATCGTTACTCCGACCTCAGCCTTTTGGTCGGGTTGCTTATTTTTTATTCGCGGCAGGGGATCATCCTGTACCAGGTACTGATGGGGCTGAGTTTAATGGGCACCGCGTTGGTTCCCTATACCAGAGCCCGGGCGGAAACCATCATTCCGCAGTGCAATGTGGGAATTATGGAGAGGCCGGAGCGTATCCTGTTGATTTTTTTAGGGGCAGCGATCCCCGTGATTATGCCCATCGTTGTATGGATTTTAGCCATTTTCACCAACTTAACGGTGATTCAGCGGGTGCTTTACACCCGCCGCACCATGGAGGAGGAAGGGTTAAAGAATAAAAAGGCCTGAGGCGCAAGGTATAAGGCGTAAGGTTCAAGGCAAAAAGTACAAGGTGTAAGACATAAAAAGTAAAGCGTAAAGCCTACGCTTTCCGGGGGTACCATGGAAGAAAGAGACGAAAAAAAAGGATTCACCATTCGCGACCGAAGGGGTTCTTCCCAGCAGGGAGAAACGGCGCAGGGGGGAAGCGGAGAAACCGAAGAATCCCCAACATCCCAACCCCTGCCAGCAATCGACTTTTCTTCCTTTATTTTTTCTCTGAGCACATCGGCCCTCTTGCATTTGGGAGAAGTTCCCGACCCGGTGACCCAGAAACGCGAGAAGGACCTTCCTTTAGCCAAACAGACCATCGATATCCTGGGGATGCTCAAAGAAAAAACCCGAGGGAATTTGACGCCCGCTGAAGAAGGGTTAATGGAAAATATTCTCACCGACCTCCGCTGGCGCTATATCCGGGAAGCAAAAGAATGATATATAATAAAGCATTGTTGTAAGGCGCAAGGCGCAAGAATAGACCCAAGGCAATAGGCGCATGGAAGAAAGGAAAGGTAGTAACATGGCCATAGGAAATGAACGGCTCGGGCCAACCCCAAGGAGGTTCGGAGCCGGCATGCTTGTCTTCGTAGCCATCATCGCCCTGGCGGGTGGGATATTGATTGCATCGCAGCGGGGAGTCCGGCCGGCAGCAAAGGCTGCGGAATTTTTAGGGGCGAAGAAGGTAAGTCTCGCAGCCCATCCCTCTTCTAATTTAACCCCGAATATATTTGTGGAGCTCACCAAAAGAGTCAAACCGGGTGTGGTGAACATCAGCACCACCAAGGTGATCAAGGGGGGTGGAAGAGTTTTTCGACATTTTTCCCCGCCGTCCCGGGAACGAGACCCATTACGGGATTTCTTCGGGGAAGATTTTTTTGAGCGGTTTTTCGGTGATGTTCCCCCAAGAGACTATGTCCAACGGTCATTGGGCTCGGGCTTCATTATCGATCGCGAGGGACATATCATCACCAACAATCATGTAATCGAGGGAGCCAGTGAGATTCGGGTGCGCCTCTCGACGGAGAAGGAATTTCCAGCCGAAGTCATCGGTCGGGATCAAAAGACCGACCTGGCTCTGATCAAGATTAAATCCTGGAAGGATTTGCCCGTGGTAGAATTGGGAGATTCAGACAAGTTGGAGATTGGCGAATGGGTTATGGCCATCGGCAACCCCTTTGGGCTGGCGCAAACCGTGACCGTGGGCATCGTCAGTGCCAAGGGTAGGGTAATCGGCTCCGGGCCTTACGATGACTTCATCCAGACCGACGCTTCGATCAATCCCGGAAACAGCGGCGGTCCCTTGTTCAACCTTAGCGGAGAAGTCGTAGGGATCAACACGGCCATCGTGGCCACCGGCCAGGGAATCGGCTTTGCCATTCCGATCAATGTGGCCAAAGAAATCCTACCCCACCTGCAAAAGAAAGGGAAAGTCACTCGCGGGGGCATAGGAGTTTATGTGCAGAAACTTACCCCCGACTTGGCTAAATCTTTCGGTCTGGAGCAGAGCAAAGGTGCGTTGGTGGCCGACGTCATCCCTGGAAGTGCCGCGGAAGCGGGGGGAATCCGCCGGGGAGATATCATCATAAAGTTTAACGGCAAGGACATCGACGGGATGAATGAACTGCCGCGCATCGTGGCTGCTACTCCCGTGGGTAAGGAAGTGGAGGTTATGATCCTGCGGGAAGGGAAGCCCCTAACGCTGAGATTAAAGGTGGGGGAACTCAAGGATGAAGCCTTGCCCCCTACAGCGGAAAAAACCAAACTTGAACTGGGGATGACTGTCCAGGAGATCACTCCCGAGATTGCTCGACAGCTCCGTCTGGGTGAGCCCGGGGGGGTGGTGGTCACTCAAGTGGAGCCTGGGAGCCCGACCGATGAAGCTGGAATTCACCGGGGAGATATTATTCGCGAGATCAGTGGTCAGGGTATCCGCAAACTCAGCGATTATCAGGCGGCAATGGCTAAAATCAAAAAAGGAGAGATCATCCGCTTCTTGATCAAGCGAGGAGATAGAAATTTATATGTTACTCTCCGCGTTCCGCAAGAATAATGAAATTTCTAGCCCCGGCAAAAGTTAACCTTTATCTGGAAATATTGGGCAAAAGGCCGGATGGATATCATGAGATTCGGAGTCTCGTGCGTCGGGTTGATCTTGGCGATGAAATGGAAATAAGCCTGGAGGGGCAGGGGATCAAGCTGGTTGCGGAAGGAAAAGGAATTCCGGACGGGGAGGAAAACCTGGCCTGCCGCGGGGCTCGGTTTTTTTTCGAGGAGTTGGGAATCAAAAAAGGTTTAACCATTCGGTTAAAAAAAAGAATTCCAGTGGCCGCCGGCTTGGGCGGAGGAAGCAGTGATGCGGCTGCAGTAATGATGGGCCTGAACGCCCTCCTGGAAACGGGCTGGACCCAAGACCGGTTGATGGCTCTGGGGGCGAAGATCGGGGCAGATGTGCCGTTTTTTATCTTCCAGAAACCGGCCCTGGCCGGGGGTATTGGAGAAAGGTTGACCCCGGTTGGCTTTCCCGAACCGATGTGGTTCCTGATGCTAATTCCTCCTTTCCCCATATCCACAGCTTGGGCTTATGCCGCTTATGACCGCTTGTCCCATCAAGGAAAGGAACCTGTACCCCTAAAGGATTCTTATGTGGATATTACAGAAATCTTGCCGGTTATGCGGAATGACCTGGAAGCAGCGGCTTTTTTAATGTTTCCGCAGATCGGGCGGATGAAAGAAGAATTGTTGGCCAAAGGGGCCCAAGGGGCTCTGATGACCGGAAGCGGACCAACGACCTACGGAATTTTTTCATCGCGAAAAGAGGCTGAAGAGACGAAAAAGGACATGACTTTACCAACCGGGTGGAGAACAATCATCTGCCGAGGGATTTAATCCCAAGCAAAGGAATTTATTTTTTGGACACGGATAAACGCAGATTTAATAGATTTTATGCCAAAAAAAATTTTGGCGGCGTTTATCTGCGAAAATCTGCGTCCTAATGGTTTGGGGGAAACTGGGGCGTCGTCAAGCGGTAAGACACGGGTCTTTGGAACCCGCATTCGGAGGTTCGAATCCTCCCGCCCCAGCCAGAAAGGGTAATTTACAGCGTTCTTGAGGAAGAGAGGAGATCAGAAGGTGGATCATTTGCGGATCTTTTCAGGGAATTCCAATGTTCCATTAACCCAGGAAATTTGTAATTTTTTGAGTACTCCCCTGGGCCAGGCCGATGTACGGAATTTTAGTGACGGCGAGATCCAGGTGGACATTGATGAAAGTGTACGGGGCATGGATGTATTCGTCATTCAATCCACCTGTACCCCGGGCAATACCAACTTAATGGAACTCCTGATCATGATTGATGCCATGAAAAGAGCCTCGGCCGACCGTATAACCGCCGTTCTTCCCTACTACGGCTATGCCCGCCAGGACAGAAAGGTTTCGCCCCGAGCACCGATCACGGCCAAACTGGTGGCTGACCTGATTACGGCCGCAGGAGCCCACCGCGTCCTGACGGTAGACCTCCATGCCGGGCAAATCCAGGGATTTTTCAATATACCCGTGGATCACCTCTTTGCTGCGCCGGTATTATTAGATCACATCCGCAGCGGCTTTCATGACAATATGGTCATTGTTTCCCCGGACGCTGGAGGTGTGGAAAGGGCCCGGGCCTTTGGCAAAAGATTAAAGGCAGGGTTGGCCATCATCGACAAACGCCGGGAAGGCCCGAACGTGGCCAAATTTATGAACATTATTGGAGAAGTCAAGGGATTGCAGGCCGTTATTCTTGATGACATCGTGGACACAGCAGGAACCTTGGTAGAAGCGGCTTCCGCCCTGGCTTCCAAGGGCGCCGCGAAAGTTGTAGCCTGTTGTACACATCCGGTTTTGTCAGGGGCAGCGGTGAAACGGTTGCAAGAATCGATCATCGAGGAGGTTACGGTTACCAACACCATACCCCTGAAACCCGAAGCCTTGTCCAATCCCAAGTTCAAAGTTTTATCCGTAGCAAAACTTTTGGCCGAAGCTATTAAAAGAATTCACTGTAATGATTCAGTGAGCTCTTTATTCGTTTAAGGGAGGTATCATGGAGCAGAGAGAATTGGAGGTTTTTTTAAGGACGGAGAAAGGAAAAGGGGCAGCTCATCGAATCCGGCGCGAGGGTAAAATTCCAGCTGTGCTTTACGGACGCGCAATGGAAACTTATAGCTTGAGCCTCAACCCGGAGGAACTGAAAAAGATATTAACCAGCGGAGCGCGAGAAAATACCCTGATCGGATTAAGAATGATCGGACCGGGAAGCGAGAAGATTGGCAATAGAGTGGTCATGCTGAAAGACCTTCAAGTCCATCCGATCAAGAGAAACTATCTTCATGCTGATTTTTATGCTGTGGCGATGGACGAGAAGATTGAGGTCGAGGTTCCGATCCATCTTACGGGCAAAGCGGAGGGAACGAAATCTGGCGGTATCCTGGAACAACCCCGGCGCGAAGTTCGAGTTCGCTGCCTGCCCACGGATATTCCGGAGTTCATCGAAGTGGACGTGAGCGGATTGCAGATCGGGGATTCTCTGCACGTGCAGGACATCCGTTCTTCCAGCAAATTTGAGATCGTCGCCGAGACCAATTTTACGGTGGCCAGTGTAACTCCGCCCATTTCCGAAGCTAAATACGAAGAAATTGTGGCTGCTCCGGAAGCGGAACGGGAGATCGCCCAGCCCGAGCGGGTCGGAGAAAAGAAGGAAGAAACCGAGGAAGCCAAAGAAACCAAGGAAGCCAAGGGAGCTAAGGAAGGCAAGGAGTAGCTTTTCTTTGAGGAGTAAGGGTGAAGCTCATCGTGGGCCTGGGAAATCCTGGGCGGAATTACCGCTGGACACGCCACAATATGGGCTATGGCCTGGTAGAACGCTTGGCGAAGCAACATGGAATCAAACTTTCCCAGAGGGGTCTAAAATCCGTTTACGGTCGGGGCAAGATCGGGAAAGTGGCGGTAATCCTGGCCAAACCCCTCACTTACATGAACCTTTCCGGAGATGCCGTCAGTCGGCTTCTCCGGTTCTTCCAAATCCAACCGGAGGATTTAGTCGTCTTGCAAGATGACCTGGACCTGCCTTGGGGGCAAATTCGTATTCGGGTAAGGGGAGGGCACGGCGGCCATAAAGGAATCAAATCCATCGCTGAGGCGATAGGAAGCGATAGCTTCCAGAGGGTGAAGGTAGGAATCGGAAGGCCTCTTGAGCGAAATTTAGACCCGGCCGATTATGTCTTGGAACCTTTGATGGGGCAGGAAAAGAAGGAATTCAAAGAAGTGGTGGAGAAGGGTGCCCAGGCCGTAGAAATCCTGGTCGCTGAAGGACCCCAAGAGGCTATGAAAAGGGTTCATAAAGACAGTGAGTTGGGAGTTGGGAATCGCTACTTACCACCTTTTTTGGCTTCGTCCCAGAGTTGATCCATCTCATCCAAAGTTGCTTCTTCCGGTGCACGTCCTCTGCGCTGCAATCCCAATTCCACCTGCCGGAAACGGTTGGCAAAGCGGCGATTGGCTTTTCGCAGTGCTTCTTCGGCGGAGATTCCCTTAAAACGGGCCCAATTGACCAGGGTGAAGAAAAGATCCCCCAATTCTTCCTCGACCCGTTTTAAAGAGGTTTCCTGCCCCGCCTTTTCCAGCTCAGCCAGTTCTTCCAGAACTTTTTTCCAAACCCCGTCAAGATTCGGCCAGTCAAAACCGGTACGGGAAGCTTTTGCCGACATCCTCTGGGCGCGCTCAAGTGCCGGAAGGGAAAGGGGAAAGCCATCGATGAGCGAAATTTTTCCCGATCTCTTTTCTTCATTTTCTTTTACATACTTCCAAATTTTCACGACCGATTGGGCATCTTTGGGCTGGCCTTTACCAGGAATCTTTCCAGTTGAGGAGAAGACATGCGGGTGACGCCGGATCAATTTTTCACAAAGAATGTGGACCACTTCTAAGAAGTTAAATTGTCCTTTTTCTTCGGCTAGGCGAGAAAGGAAAATAATCTGCAAAAGGAGGTCTCCCAGTTCCTCTTTTAGCTCTTCGGGATTATTCATTTCGATGGCTTCAAGCACTTCATAAGCTTCTTCTATCAGGTATTTTTTTAGGGTGGTTTCGGTCTGTTCCCTATCCCAAGGGCAACCCAATGGGCCACGGAGCCTGGCCATGATGGCCAGCAGGTCGGCAACGCTTCGTTCTTTATAAGTTTTTTCTTTTGGGAATGAAGCGCCTGAAATTTTCTTTTTGATGGTTTTCATATTACTTATCCTAAAGCACCCGGGGGAGTGATTCAAGGAAAATTATTGCTTGACCATGAATGTTATGATAAGGTTAATTTATGTCGATCATGAAGCCTGACGGATCTTGATCAAAAAGCATGGAGGCACAGCATTGCCCCCATCCCCATGGGGGCATTTTTCTTTCAGGAATGGCCATCTATCCAACTTTGATAAATATCCCCATATTTGCCAGCGCTTTGGTTTTTTGGGGGGGAATCTCGGAGAAAAAATAGGATTGAAAGCCAAAATGGAAGAAGCCCTCGCCGGTCGGGTTCATTTTGAGGATCCATCCACTCTTCAGCTTCTCTGTGGGGAAAAAGACGGGAATTTAAAGCTTATTGAGAAAAACGTGGGGGTGGAGATTCATGCCCGGGGGAATACCTTAGTAATCTTCGGGGATCGGGTGTCCGCGCAACTCGCCGAAAGGTTACTTGGAGAGCTTTACGATATTTTGCGGAAAGGCCATCCCCTCTACCCGAATGACATTCTTTTTGCCATCCGCATTCTTGCCGGGAATAATTCGGTCAAACTGAAGGATATATTTTTGGATACGATTTATATCTCTTCCAAGCGTCGCCTGATTACCCCCAAAAGTTTGGCGCAGAAGCTCTACATCGATGCCATTCGGAACTATGATATTGTTTTCAGTATTGGTCCGGCGGGAACGGGAAAAACCTACCTGGCTATGGCCATGGGGGTGGCTGCCTTGACCAAAAAAGAATTTCACCGCATTATTCTCACGCGACCTGCCGTGGAAGCCGGGGAGAAGTTGGGGTTCCTTCCCGGTGACCTCCTGGAGAAGGTGAATCCTTATTTGCGCCCTCTTTATGATGCCTTGCACGACATGATGGACTTTGAGACGGCTTCGCGGCTTTTGGAGAAAGGGATCATCGAAGTGGCGCCTTTGGCTTTTATGCGCGGGCGCACGCTCAACGATTCTTTCGTAATTCTGGATGAAGCTCAGAATACGACATCAGAACAGATGAAAATGTTTCTCACCCGTCTGGGGTTTAGTTCCAAGGCCGTGATCACGGGTGATATTACCCAGGTAGATCTACCGGCGGGAAAAGTGTCTGGCCTGATCGAGGCCCGGGAAGTCCTGGCCGGGATCGAAGGGATTCACTTCAGCTATTTCACGGAAGTGGATGTTGTGCGGCATCCCCTGGTTCAGGAAATCATCAGGGCCTATGACGTTCAAGCCCGGAAGAGAAACTCTTCCGAAAGGGAATGAGAATAAAAGGTCGGCCCAGCTTAAGGAGTCAGAAGTGGCCCGCGCGCCAATAAATAACGGTGGATACCGCAAAAAAAGGCCTTTTACCAAGGTGATAACCCTGCTTAGGCGCAAGATTGCCCCCCAGCCCCCGGGTAAGGGGGGTAGGCTGGACAAATTTCCCTGGAGGCGGGTTAGCCTTCTTTTGCTTTTGGCTTCCTCCGTGGGTTTACTTCTTCCAGCCCAAGCCTTGGGGACCAGCTTGCTGGTATTCCTCCTATTGGCCATCCTCTTTGAATTCGCTACCGCCAACATCCGCAAGTTTTCCCCCGATGATAAAGACCTGCTCTTCCTTACTCTTCTTTTGATGGCCCTTCTATCCGTAACCAAGGTCAGTCTGATAGTCTTTCCCTTCATCGGCCAGGCCTTGCCGGAAATTCCCCCTTCCGCTTACGTTTATGGGATCGGGATTGCCGCCGGAGCCATGCTGGTGCGCATCATCCTCAACTCTGAGACCGCCTTGGTCTTCTCCGTGGTAGCCAGTCCGTTCGCTGGCTGGCTGCTGGACAATAGCTTTTTCTTTTCGGTCTACTTTTTTATCGGCAGTGTGGTTGGTGCCCACAGCGTAGTCTTTTGTGAGGATCGGAGCATTTTATTAAAAGCAGGGGCCAAAGTGGGGCTGGTGAACGTTTTGACGATTCTCTGTTGGAACTTGATCGGCCAAAAGTGGATTTTCCCCGAGGTTGGGTTTGACCTCCTCTTCGGCTTTTTGGGGGGAGAGGTGGCAGCGGTTGTTGTCCTGGGGACTCTACCCCTCGTGGAATGGGTTTTCGGGTATACCACCAATATCAAACTTTTGGAGATGGCCAACCTCAACCATCCCTTGTTGAAAAGGATGATCCTGGAAGCCCCCGGAACCTACCATCACAGCGTTATCGTCAGTACCATGGCCGAAACGGCAGCCCGATCCGTCAATGCCAACCCTCTTTTGGCGCGGGTAAGCGCTTATTACCACGACATTGGTAAGATCAACAAACCTCTTTACTTCGTGGAGAACCAGGGAAGCCAGGAGAATAAGCATGATAAATTGGCGCCGAGCATGAGTAGTCTGATCCTGATATCGCACGTGAAAGAGGGCCTGGAACTGGCTCGAGAGTACAAGCTGGGAAAGAAGATCAGCAGCATCATTCAACAGCACCATGGGACGAGTCTGATCTCTTTTTTCTACCAGAAGGCCAAAGATCAAGAAGACCCGGAGATGGCGCAAGTAGATGATAGAGCTTACCGGTATCATGGACCCAAACCTCAAACCAAAGAGGCCGGGCTGGTCTTACTGGCCGATGCAGTGGAAGCTGCCTCCAGGACGCTCCTGCAACCCACCCCCGCACGCTTACAGGGCCTGGTGCAGCGGATTATCAACAATATTTTTACGGATGGTCAGCTGGATGAATGCGAATTG
>JAOUFX010000029.1 GCA_029857975.1 Deltaproteobacteria bacterium
ACTTCGGGTTGAGACCCACGCCTAACTCGGCGACGTTGTAAACCTGGGGGTCTTTCCTGTTCCGGAGATCTTCGACCAGTTGTCTCGCCTGGGCGCCTCCTTCTATCTTGGTGATCATTCCTTTTTCCACAGTCGCTACGACTGCTTCTTCCAATACTCCGATGCCAATGTAAGGTATGCTGGCGTCGGCCACGATGATGCCCTCGGCGCTGCCCTCGAGGGGTGAAAAGTTGGCTTCAACGTTGGGCACCGGGGAGAGCTGGCCTTTTTGGACAATGCAGTACATGGCATTGCCCGGACGGCCATCCTTTTTCATGTCCAGGCGAGTGCCTGCCGGGTTGGTCAGGCGAGCGGTCTTGGCTTCGGTGAAGGCAGCGGCCAGTTTCTGGCAGACGATTTTCTGCTCGTTGAAATCAGCTTCGATGCCGCCATAAATAAGCATGTCCTCGGTAAAGTCCGTCAGGACCAGGCCGCGCGCACCGGCTTCGAGAGCCCGCTTCATCGCGCGGGTGTGCGTGATGGAATTGGACACCGGGGCGAAGATTACATCGGCTTTGATCATGGCCTCGGCTATGGTTGCCGGTGGCTCCTGCCCGTGTCCCTGGCGGGGGATCATGGTGGCAATCACCACCTCGGCGCCTCTTTCATAGGCTGCCGTGGCCAACACTTTAGCAATCTTCGTTTTCGTAAAGTCGGTGATAATCAGGACGTTTTCACCGGGCTTGACCCCGGCGCAGGTCTCAACCAGCTTAACCGCTCCTTTGATCATTAGTATTTCTTTCATCTCTTTCTCCTCATCAGCCTCAATTTTTAAAAACTCCGCATAGAGCTTTCCCTGGAGAAAGGACCGCCTCTTGGATCTAAAAGAGAGAAGCCCTTTCTCCTTTGATGAACCGCATCATGATGAACAAAGGAATCGTGGTCGATACGATGAGAATCGAGGCAAAGGCCGTGGCCAAGCCCATCTCGTCGGATATGATCCCGTTGAACATCTCCACGGTCATAGTCGACCAACCCGGGGTCTGCAGAACAATCGTGGAACTTAACTCGGAGATGGTGGTAATCCAGGTCAGGATGGCCCCGGACAAGATACCCGCTGCCATGAGCCTAATGGTAATCTTGAAAAAAGTTTTCATGGGGGGCACACCGAGGGAAATGCTGGCCTCCTCCAATGCGGGGTCCAGTTGGTAGAGGATGGAGGAACTGGAGCGGGCAATGAAGGGCATTTTCCTTATGGTATAAGAAAGGGCCAAAATCATCCAGGTTCCGGTCAGCACGACCAAACCGGAGTTGAACATGACGATGAGGGCGATGCCCAAAACCGTCCCGGCAATCGTAAAGGGGAGCATGATGGCTAAATCGAGGGTATCGCCCACGATGGAACGCCGCCGGGTAAGGATGTAACCGGTGGGCACTCCAACGAGGATCGATGCCAGCGTGGCCATGGAAGCCAGGAAATAGCTGTTGAAGATCGGCCGGGCGGCGTGTTCGAAGGCGTAAATGTAGTTTCTCAAGCTGAACGCGGGATGAATGACCGGTCCCCGGGTTTCCATAAAGGAGACCGTCATGGCCACTAAGAAGGGAATCAGGGGAATGAGGACGACCCAGTAACAGTAGCCTGTGGCCAGAAAATAAGAGGCACCTTTCAGCTCCCGTACTAAAGGCCGCCCTTTGGCGCTTTGGATAAAATTGCGCTTGCGTAAGTAATACCGCTGGGCCATCAATGAAGTCATGGTCACCAGGATCAGAATCACGCTCAAGGCGAAAGACATGCCGGGGTGTCCGCCGATCTCGGAAGTAAATTCCATGTAAGCTTGGACCGCCAGGTAGGGTTTCTGCTCTCCGATAATCATGGGCACACCGAAATTCTCAACGGCCGTCATGAATACCAGGAGCGTCCCGGAAAGAATGCTGGGCAATACCAGGGGCATGGAAACCTTGACGAAGGTTTTAAACGGCCCGGTCCCTAAACTGCGTCCGGCCTCTTCGATGCTTTCATCCACGGCGTTAAACCCGGAGAGCGTCATCAGGAATACATAAGGGAAAAACTGCATGGTGAATATGGCGGCCACACCGCCATGACCGTAGATGGACTCAAAGGGAATGCCCAGGGATCGAATCAAGGAAGTTACTACGCCAGCCCGGCCCAGGAGCAAGATCCAGGAAAAAGCGGCGATGAAACTGGGGACCATCAGGGGAATCGTGCTCATAGCCAGGAGGAAAGGTTTACCGGGAATATTATAGCGGGCCACTAAAAAAGCCATGGGTACCGCCAGGAGGATGGTCAAAAGCGAGGCGGCCAGGCTAACGCTCACGCTGTTCCATAAGCTTTGCCAGTAGGTCCGGTACATGGAGAATTTTTGGAAATTCTTTAAAGTAAGAGCGCCACCTTCCGACGTCTGAAAGCTGCCGATTAAAACCATAGAGACGGGAACGATAAGAAAGAAAATGACGGCAATGAAGATTAAAATGGCGGTCAAATTCCAGAAGAGATTCTTCACGTCCTTTGATCCTCTCGAAAAGCCAGCGCGCGCTCGATGGGATAATGGATCTTGACCGTTTCACCCAGATATTTGAGCTGGGACGGATCGGTGTGGTAGTTCAAAATCAAAAACTTGATTTCCTCCGTAACCGAAATTTCATATTTGATCATATTGCCAAGGTACTCCATCCGGGTGACCCGCCCCTCAAGAAGCCAGTGAGTTGGCGGAACTGTTTCTCCCGGATAGAGGATTTGGATAAACTCAGGCCTTATGGCTAATTTGACCTGTACCCCCGCTACCAGGCCATCTTGAAGCGGGAAGCCGAGCGACACGGAGCCGCATTTGCCGACCAGCATTTTGTTCTTTGCTTCCGCCATCTCCACCTGGATCAGGTTGGTTGCGCCAATAAACCCGGCCACAAAGGTGTCTTTGGGTTGGGAGTAAATCTCCCAGGGTCTGGCGACCTGGCAGATGAAACCATGGTTCATGACCGCGATCCGGTCGGAGATCGACAGCGCTTCTTCCTGGTCATGGGTCACGTAAATAGTGGTTATCCCTAAATTTTGCTGGAGGGAGCGAATCTCGCCGCGCATCTCAATCCTTAACTTGGCATCGAGGTTGGATAACGGTTCGTCCATCAAGAGGACTTCCGGTTCGATGGCCAGTACCCGCGCGATGGCTACCCGTTGAAGTTGTCCGCCGGAAAGCTGATTCGGCAGACGGTCCCCCAGGCCTTCCATGTGGACCATGGAGAGGACTTTTTTAACTCTCTTCGCCTGGTCAGCGGCGGGAACATTGCGGGCCTTGAGGCCATACTTGATGTTGTCCTGCACTGAAAGGTGGGGGAAAATGGCATAGTTTTGGAAAACCATCCCCACGCCCCGCCGGTGGGTCGGAATGGGGTCTATTCTCCGATCCCCAAAAAAAATTTGTCCTTGTTCGATGTCTACAAAGCCGGCCACGCAGCGTAAAAGCGTTGTCTTGCCACAGCCGCTGGGTCCGAGCAAGGTAAAGAATTCCCCTTTTTCTATTTCCAAACTTACGTTGTTGACCGCCACTAAATCTCCGAAGCGTTTGGTAGCGCCTCGGATGGAAATGCCAGACATGCCTTCTGACTCCTGATAAAAATAGGCCGGACTGCTCCGGCCTGCCCTGAAAAAATTTAATAGGACGCAGATTTACGCCGATAACCGCAGATAATTATTTTCTTTTTAGTTTATCCTGATAATCTGTGTACATCCGTGTCCAAAAAGGAATTTTCTATAAAGTAAATTTATGGATGAGAAGGCGACTCCTCCTCGGGGTCGCCCTTCAAGCCTACTTTACGCGCAGAAGAATATCCTTAACTTTTTCGAGGATTTCGGGTCTCCTCTTGGTCCAATAATTGTCGTCATAATTTTTAAGCAGGTTGATTTTGGACATAGGAATCATCCCCGGGGCCAACCCCGTAAAATCGATATCCGGGCGGGATGGCCTGCGCAAAAATTGGTCCAGGATCTGCTTACGGGTTTCCACGCTCGTGGCCCAATCCATGAACTTGCGGGCGTTCTCCCGGTTGGGAGCGCCCTTGATGATCGCCAGGCCTTCGGTATAGGCCAGGGTTCCTTCGGCAGGATAGACAACCTCCACCGGGGCTCCGTCTTTCTTTAACCGATAGGCAGCATATTCCAATGTTATCCCGGCCGGGAATTCCCCACTTGCCACACCGGTGTAAACAATGGAGGACTGCTGGGTAATCTTGGCTTGTTTCAGAAATTTCTCCGCCTTTTTCCAGCCAGCCTCATTGTCCCCCCAAAGGGAGAGCATGATGCTGAGCTGCGAGTAGGCTGAGCCCGCGTTGTTGGGGTTACAGAACGCCACCTTGTCTTGCCATTGGGGGTCGAGGAAATCACTCCAGGCCTTGGGCGCTTGGGCGGCGGAAATAAGCTTGGTGTTATACATGAAAACCATGACGTGGAGAATCTTGCCAACCCACATGCCGTTGGGATCTTTGTATTCCGCGGGATAGGCAGCAAAGTCTTTAATCTTGTAGGGCTCCCAAAGATCCATGTTGTTCTCCAGGATAATATTTGACAGCCCCAAGGCCACATCGCCGAGAGGGCGATTTTTCTCGGCTTTCATCCTCTTGACTAATACGCCTGAGCCGGCCCGGACCATTTCACACTTAACACCGGTGGCCTTTTCAAAAGCAGCGGCCATTATGTCGTTCTGTTGTTGCTGGTTCGAACTGTAGACAATCACTTTGCCTGCGGCCAATGCCGGCGACGCGCCCAGGAGGGCAGTCAGGACCAAGACCGCTGAATAAATTAGCCAATGTCCCCATTTTTTCATTTTTTTCCTCCTCTGGTAAGAATTAAATATCGTACTTATTCCCAGGCCAACCCTGGTAGCAAAAGCTTCCTGCTCCGCCAATACTGATACCTATGAACCCAACAACCAAGCAACTGCTTGGGATGGCCGTTTCCGTTAGCTATTTTTCAAGGATGGGGGATTGATTTTTTAATCCTATGTTTCAACCCGTAAGATCGGGGATGTTGCCGAGATGGTGGCGTCTAATCGCATCGAATGTTCTAGTTTCTTTTAGTATGAGAAAGATATCAAGAAGTTAATCGACCGTCAAGGGTTTTTATTGAACCGCCAACTACGTTTCTATTGGGTCCAAAATCCTGGCCTCGAAACGGTCTTCTTCCACCCTCTTCTTTATTTCCTGATATTCCTCCTCGCTAACGGGCCGGTAAATAACTCTGTCCCCCGGAAGAATTATCGCCCGCTTGTCAAGAAAATAGGACAAGCGTAACCTTCAGTGACAGATACTTATAGGAGGAACTCTCCATAGCAAAGATTCTGTTGTGGCCTGGGGGTCAGGCCAGTACGCGCCGGAAGCATCGGCCGGGATACCCATGGTCATGCTGAACTCACTGAACTTCCGCTTCTCCTCCGACCCCGGACATTTATCCGTGATTGAAGGGTTACGGCAATTGATCCTTATTCTTGCTTTATTAACATGAATTTTCTATGATCAAATGAAATATTTTCTTCTTAAGGAGTCCCGATGAGGATACAAATTACACTTACTTCAGCCGCAGCAAAAAGAATCATCGCCAAAGGAATCAAGGCCCATCCTAAGGTCCAACAGGCTCGCAAGAGGGGCAGGATCGTCATAAAGGGGGGCACTACCACTTCCGCTATCTCTGAGGAGCTCTGCGGAAAACCAATGAAGATTTCCGGGATGATAACCCCGAAAGGTACTCAGACTTCCAAATTCAGGTTTGAAATTGACCTCCCTCATGCCCTCATTCTTAAGGGGAATCAAATGATTCCCCTCGATTCTAAGGAGGCCTGGGATAAGGAGGCGCTCGACCTCAACCCGGAAGACCTGGTCATCACGGGGGCCAACGCTTTCGATGTCTATGGCCAGGCGGTGCTTATGGCCGGATCCTACGCCGGAGGAAGTGCTCTTCCTTCTTTCCATGCCCTGCTCCTCGACGGAATCCCCTTTCTGATTGCCGTCGGGTTGGAAAAATTAGTTCCTGGAAATCTTTGGGATTTGATCTCCCTGGCGGGACGAAAAAAAGTAGATTTTTCTTACGGAATGTCTGTGGGCCTGATGCCGGTCTTTGGGGAGATTTTTACCGAAGTGGAAGCACTGGAAACTTTGGCCCAAGTCGAAGCCTGTGTGATCGGGAAAGGAGGAATCCATGGAGCGGAAGGAAGCACAACTCTGCTTGTGGAAGGGCCTAAGAAGGAAGTTTTGAAAATAGACCAGCTATACCAAAAAGTGAGAGGGGCCGGTTTGAGCGGGCTGCCCCGGAATCTTGTCCCCTGTGCCAGAGGATGTCCGTCCTGCAAGAGGCATATCAAATGTCTCTATAAACTTGGGCAAAGGAAATAAAAAAAATGAAACTTTTTGAACCGATTCGCATTGGAAGCCTGGAGCTAAAAAACCGAATAGTTATGGCTCCCATGGCCACCCATTATGCGAATGAAAGCGGGGCGGTAACCGCAAGACTCAAAAACTATTATGCCGCAAGGGCCCGGGGAGGAGCTGGGTTGATTATCACAGAAGGGGACAGAAGGGAACGTTCTTTCCGAATGAACTTACATATACTTTTGGAGTTCGGCCAGCTCATCAGAATGGGCCTCGGTGATTACAGATCAATCATATTTGTCAAGTCAATTCAGGATGTCCCCCATTTGGCACGTCGGCGGGGCTTTTAAAAAATCTAGCTGGGAGCTCGAGTTTTTCTCTAAAGCGATGATTCCTACCTGCAAGGGTGGGTTTTGAATTTCAAATCGCGGCACTATCTTGCAAATTGAAATCATGAATAGGATCCATAGGGATTTATTCCTGCGGGAAAGGTCCCCGGATTTCTTATCGGGTTGCGTTCGGGTGGATTGATTCATGATGCTCACCAGAGAGGTTGGTTTGCCGGAGCGGGAAGAAGATGTTGATCTGCGATCTTATTTATTATAAGAATAGTTAATGAGGATTGAACTGATCTCGGCAGCTGCGGAAGACAGCGCCCGTCTGACCCCCTTGGCCTTAGCCACTTTAGCGGCTCTTACCTCTCCCGATGTCGATGTGGGGTTCTTTGATGACCAGATCCGCCCCATCGACCTCCAAAGCGACTTCCGGAAGGCTGACCTGGTGGCTATTTCCGTGATGTCCAAAACTGCCTATCGGGCTTACGAGATCGCCGACGCTTGCCGGAAAAAGGGAATCAAGGTGGTCTTGGGAGGGATCCACCCCACCCTCCTGCCGGAAGAAGCTTCGGCCCATGCCGATGCGGTGGTCATAGGAGAGGCGGAGATCCTTTGGCCCCGGGTCCTGGAAGATTTTCAGGCCAATCGCTTGCAGAGGTTTTACCGGCAGGACGAAGTCGTGGATATGAACCACTCTCCGGTCCCCCAGCGAGGGATCTTCAAGTTCCATTCCCGCAGCTACATCCCGCTGGATGTGGTCCAGACCACCCGGGGCTGCCCCTACCATTGCGATTTCTGCACGGTGAATTCGGTCTTCGGTAACCATTTTCGGATGCGGGAAATCGATCAAGTCGTGGCCGAGGTTCAGGGTTTGACCCGCTGGGGGATTCTCTTCGCCGACGATAACGTGATCGGCAATGTTCCCTATTCCCGGAAGTTATTTACGGCCCTGGAGCCTTTTAAATTGAAGTGGATCGGTGAGGCTTCCTTGGCCGGTCTGGATAATGAACAGAGCCTCAAGATTTTGCAGAAGAGTGGATGCAAGGCTCTTTTCATTGGTTTCGAATCCCTGAATCCTCAGCTGAGGAGCATAGGAAAGCCTCAGAACAATCCGGAGCGCTACGGGGAGGTGATCCGTAAGCTACACGATCACGGGATCATCGCCTATGCGGCCTTCATGTTCGGTTTCGACTTCGACGATCCCTCAGTCTTTGAGCGCACGGTAGAGTTTGCCGTCGCCAACAAGATCATCCTGGCTCAGTTTGCCATGTTAACCCCCTACCCCGGAACCCGCCTCTATGCACGGCTTGAGGCGGAAGGTCGGCTCCTGCGGGATCAATGGTGGCTTCTGCCCAACCAGGAGATTTTGGCGCCTCACTTCCGTCCCCGGCTCATGGAGCCCGAGCAGCTGCGGGAAGGTTGGAAGTGGGCTTGGCGGGAGTTCTACAGCTTCTCTTCCATTTGGAAACGGATAGATTTATGGCCGGCCCTCCATCCTTACCTTGCCTACCTGCCCTTCAACCTGCGGCAGCGGCACTTCGCCCGTCAAAAGATCTCTGCTGAAAACACCCGGCCCAGGTCCTGGAGAGTATAACAAACCACCGTTCTCTGGGGGAGGAACCGGTGTGCCCGGATGTGCCTCAAAAAAGCCTGACGGTCCTCGTCAAATCGTTGCCAACACTCCCTCCCCACCTCTACCCCGAAAACCCCCCGAATCCCCACTGAGAAGGCCCCCAAACAAACCCAAGATCTTGTGCTAAAATTCCCTTGACACACAATTACCTTCCCAGTATACTCACAACCCAAAAGCGAGTTCTTATAAAATCCTTATGAATCGGATTCGAAAAAAACGCCAGCCAATTCGGTAGGAAATAATTTTCCCTGAATTCGAGCGAGGTGGCGATCATTTATCTTCCTGCCTCCCTTGCGGGTGATCGCAGATGCCAAAATTCGTTGATCCGAAAAACTATCCCTGGGGAAGGAGAGCGGAGTGGAGTTTCCAACCCATCGAAAATCCTGCGGCCTTGATGAAGGTAAGGCTGAATCCCTGGGAAAAAAAGCCATCGTCTCCTCCCGGTTCCGGCCCCTGCAGGGTCCCTACAAGATCTTCGTCTGGGGATTTGCCATCGCCATGGCCCTTTGGCATCTCTTCGTCCTGGGAATCTACCCCATCGACCCCGTCATTTTTCGTGCTTCCCATGTGATGTTTGCCTCTTGCCTCATCTTCTTCCTCTTCGGCTTCCGATCCAGTTCCGTCCAACATCGTTTCTCCGTCGTGGATGCGGCCCTGGCCGTTTTCAGCGTGGTTATTTTCTTCTACTTGAACTGGGTGTGGGACGATTACGTCAACCGCATCGGGGTCGTGATGGAACCCTGGGACATTCCCATGGCGATCGGCCTCATTTTCATCGTGATTGAAATCACCCGCCGCACCACGGGCTGGAGTCTCCCCATCATCGCCGGAGTATTTCTGGCCTATCAATTCTTCGGGCAATACGCGCCGGGCCTGATGCGGCATCCCGGCCATGATTACGAGCGGATTCTAACCACCCAATTCAGCCAGTCGGGCATATACGACATTCCCACCGGCGTTTCCGCAACCTATGTGTTCCTGTTCGTCCTGTTCGGGGCTTTCCTGAACATTTCCGGGGCCGGGGCCGTTTTTACCGACCTGGCCAGAAGCATCGCGGGAGGAGCCCGCGGGGGGCCGGCCAAAGTTTCGGTCGTGGCTTCGGGATTCTTTGGCATGGTTTCGGGCGCAGCCGTGGCCAATGTGGTCACCACGGGAGCTTTCACCATCCCCTTGATGAAAGACATCGGCTACAAGCCCCATTTCGCCGCGGCTGTGGAATCAACCGCCAGCAGCGGGGGGCAGGTGATGCCCCCGGTGATGGGGGCCTCCGCCTTCGTCATGGCGGAAATCTTAGCCATGCAGTACTCCGAGATCATGATCGCGGCCATCATCCCTGCCTTTCTCTATTACGCTGCGGTTTATTTCATGATCGATTTCGAGGCCGTCAAGGAGCGGCTGACCGGGCTGCCCCGTGCTCAGCTGCCCAAATTCTCCTCGGTCCTGTCGCAGGAAGGGTACCAACTTTTCCCCCTGGTGGTATTGCTCTACTGCTTGCTCTGGCAGCAATATTCGGTCATCCTCTCGGCCCTTTATTCCATTCTGGCCATCATCTTTTTCACCCTCTTGAAAGAGTTACTCGGCTACCTGTACCATCAACCGCGGAATGAAATCGCCAATCTGTCCAAAGTCTGGATGGTTGTTTTCCTTCTCATCATGATTTTTATCGAGGTCCGATGGGAACGCTTTTGCTACCCCCTCCTCGGGGTGGGATTGGTGACTACCCTGGGAAAGATCGGGCGAGATTACCACCGATCTTTGAACATCAAGAAAGATGTCATCCGGGACCTGCTGGCCTGGCTGCGGCATGCCTGGAATTTTTTCACTCGCTCCCTGTACCAAGGTTCGACCTCAGCCATGGAGGTTGCCTCCACTTGTGCCTGTGCCGGGATTATCATCGGGGTCATGAAGCTCACCGGCATCGGCCTCAAATTCACCCAGACCATCCTCGCCCTCTCCCAGGGAAATTTACCCGTAGCGCTCGTACTCGTGATGTTTATCAGCCTCATCCTGGGCATGGGGGTGCCCACGGTGGCCGCCTACATCATCTGCTCGGCGGTTGCCGCCCCTGCCTTGGTCCGTTTGGGAGTTCACGAGCTCGCCGCTCACATGTTCATCTTTTATTTCGCCGTGTTTTCCTGTATTACTCCTCCGGTATGTATTGCCGCTTTTGCGGCGGCGGCCATTGCCCGGGCCAATGTCTGGAAGGTGGGGCTCACCGCCATGAAGATAGGCTTTGCGGCCTATATTGTTCCTTACATGTTTGTTTATGGTCCAGCGGTCCTCATGAAGGGACCCTGGCATGAGATTTTATTGGCGGTATGCACGGCCTTATTGGGAGTTCTGGCTGCCGCGGGCGGTTTTCAAGGCTATCTGTTTCGCTGGCGTTTAGGAATCCCGGAGAGATTCTTCTTGGGAGTCAGTGCCTTGGCCCTCATCAAACCCGGCTGGAAGACCGATCTTGTGGGATTCCTCGCCTTTGGGACCGCGGTGGCCCTGGTGTATTTTATTTCTCTGCGGTCCAAGGAACGGCCGGTGACCTGAGGTCAAGGAGAGGGATGCCCAAGGAATTCATCCGTTGTGGAAAATGGGTGCTAAATTTATAACTCTAAACGTGGGAAAGGAGGTTTTTATGAAAAGGTTCTTGGTGATCGGGTTGGTCTTTGCTTTGGTGCTTGGTATGTCGAGCTCGGCTCTCGCGGGTAAGGAGAACTGGCCGAAAGCCCTATCCTTCGGGGCTGCCAGCGTGGGCGGCAGTGCTTATACGGCCTGTATGGCCTATGCCTCCGTGGTAACGAAGTATCTCGGGGTACCGGCTACCTGCGAAACCTCGGGAGGGTCGATCAATAACACCAAACTGGTGGACATGAAAAAGCTCTTGATGGCCCACACGGCTCAGGGAGCCGCCTGGAACGGTTTTCACGGAACGGAATGGGCCAAAGGAAAGAAGCATCAGAATATCCGGGCCATGTTTCCCATTTACCCCCAGCTTTGGTTTGGCTGGACCCTTCCCAAATACAACATCAAAAAATATTCCGACTTGAACGGTAAAGTGATTAGCGGGGGCCCCCGGGGTGGCACCTCCGACGCCTATCTCCAGGCCATTATGAAAATCTCGGGAATAAAACCTAAAAGTTACGTCTATGCCGGTTTTAGCGATACGGTCGGACTGCTCCGGGATGGGCACATCCAGGCCGCCTTTTCCTCCACCGGCGTACCCCAGGCCGCGGCTAACGAGGTGACTTCCACCCTGGGCGGTTTTATCCTTGGTTTTGATAATGAGGCGCAGCAGAAAAAAGTCTCCAGCGTCATGACCTATCTGCCCCCCTTTACGATGCCCGCCGGGGTTTTTAAGGGGCAGGATCAACCGGTTCTCTCGAATGCCGACTGGGTGGTGATTTCGGTGAATAAAGAGGCGGATGAAGATTTTGTGTACAACGTTGTCAAAGCCGTCCTGGAGCACAATAAAGACTTGGTCGCGGGCCATAAAGCCCTAATAAATTGCAAATTGGAAAATGCGAAATACATCATGTATCCC
>JAOUFX010000681.1 GCA_029857975.1 Deltaproteobacteria bacterium
TATCATTCGCAAGCTGCCCCCGGACTGGGAAGCTGGCGTGAGCGTGCTGGCTGAAGGTCTCACCCTCGGTTACCTGTTTTCACTGACGGTCTCGAGCTTACAGCACATCCCCCTAGTGGCCGAGATGATTACCGATGCCCTCCGTTTGCCGGTGACCGTTCTCTTTTGCTCCATACCGGTGGCCTGTCTGATCATGGACCTTCACTGGGCGCGCCGCAATCTCGCAGCAGGAAAGGCCTGGGTGGCCGCCGTCAAGCTGTTGATCGCGGTAGTTTTCGTTTCTCTGGTCATGCTGCCCTTCGGTCAATTCATGCAGCTCACCGGCGTGTCCCGGGCGATCGTCATGCTCATCGCCCTCTTCGGGCCCATGCTGATCGGAGTGCCGGTGGCAATTTCCCTGGGATTCATGGCTACCCTCTACGTCGGCGTCGTCGGAGACGTCCCCTTCAATGTCGGGGCCGAGCAGATTTACAACGGAGTCAGCATCCTGGCGCTGATGGCCATCCCGCTGCTCATTCTCGCGGGGAAGCTGATGCATGAGGCGGGCATCGCCCGCTACATCGTGGATTTCGCCCAGGTGCTCGTAGGGCGGGTCCGGGGCGGACTGGGCGCGTCCAACGTAGTGGCCAGCTTTCTTTTTGGGGACATCTCGGGTTCGGCCGTCTCGGACACGGCCGCCATCGGCTCCCTGATGATCCCCCAGATGAAAGCGCGTCGCTACGAACCGGCCTTCTGCGCGGCGCTCCAGGGAACGGCGGGGACTCTCGGGATGATGGCCCCATTGGCCATCACGATCCTGATGTACTCCACCGCAACCATGGCCTCGGTCAGCCGACTGGCCGCGGCGACCATTCTGCCGGCGTTCCTGCTGGCCGGAAGCTTCATGCTGGTGGTCCTCTACCATGCCCGCAAGCATAATTACCCCCGGGAGCAAGTGCCCCGCGAATTGATCTTACCCCGCACTCTCAGAGCCCTGCCCGGTCTCTTCGCCGTCGTCCTCCTGGTCGGGGGCATCCTCGGCGGCGTTTTCACCCCGGCGGAAGTGGGCTCCGTACTCGTGGGCTACGTCATGGTGCTGTCATTCTTTTATAAGACGGCCCAGCCCAGGCGCCTTTACCGGGCGGTAGTGGAGGCCGGCTACATCAGCGGCATGACCTTGTTTATGGCCTCGACCTCATCGTTCCTCGGTTTTATGCTGGCGCGGGACTTGGTGGCCCTCCATGTAGTGGATTTCGTCACAGGGATCAGTACCGATAAATATGCGGTGATCTTCATCGTGAGCGGGGTATTCATCGTCCTCGGCATGATCCTGGAGCCCCCGGCCATGACCTTCGGCTTTTTACCCTCCTTCATGCCTCTGCTAAACAAGGTCGGCGTGGACATCGTCCACTGGGGAGTCCTCTTCTGCACCAACATGGGCCTCGGATGCATTATCCCACCCGTGGCCTTGAACCTGTTCATCTCGATGCAGCTGGCCGGGGTGCGCTACGGCGAGGCGGTGCGGGCCACTATCCCGTTCATCATCATCATGTTGATTGACCTGGCGATCATGGCAATATTCCCCATAATCCCGCTGATGCTCCCCCACCTCCTGTTCGATTACCCTCTGCCCAAATGAACCGTGCTGGGGTCCAGCCCTCAGGGCTATCGGATGAGACAAAAGAAAGCCTATGGCTCATTATCTATCGCCTATTGCCCACAGCCTATTGTCCATTACCTGTATTAATCAAAATTAAAATCGACGGCAATTTTAAAGGTTTTTAATGCCGGAAGGTTAAGGATTTCCTTGACGCCGGTCTTGGCAGAAATTTCAGTTAGAATTTGATTGATCTTCTTTGGCGAAGGGGCGATGAGGGTAAACCAGATATTAAAATCCCCTTCCCTTTCATAATTATGGGTAACTCCAGAATAGGTATTAACCGCGGCTACAAATTCTCCTATTTTGCTTGGCGCAACTTTCGCCGCGCAGAGGGTAGAAGTAAAACCAACAGCACTGGCACTGAAACTGGCTCCGATCCGCCGGATAATACCCGCTTCTTTCAGTTTCTGCACTCGTTGCCAGATTTCCTTTTCCTTTAACGTAAGCTTCCGGGCCAGGGCCAGAAAGGGGCGGTGAGTAACCGGAAAATTTCTCTGGATCTCGTTAAGAATCATGCGGTCTATCTTGTCGAGGGGAAAGCTTTTCCCCCTATTCATTGCTTTTTTAATAGCTTTATTCGCCAAATCTTTCTTACCCATCTTGGTCGATTTCCTAATTCTCCTACCCCATAATTTTCGTTTAAAAAATTTTTAATTATTTAATCCTGAATTTCTGCGTTTATCCTGTTCGATGGTGAACATCTAACAGGGTGAATCTGCGTCCCAATAAGTCCTCGATCCCTCCATTCGACGATCTTCCAGGCAATGATTTCCTGTTCCTTCCACCATCCATCCAGCTTTCCTTTTTCTCCCCAATTTCTAAGAACATTTTTTGTTCCGTTGTCCAAGCCGGATGGTTCCTTCTGGAAAAGGGGTGTTCCGGGTAATGGAAGGTAAGTATGAACATGAACCTTGGCTCCATGTTCCTCGATCATTTTTTTCATAAGAGCCAGCGAGAGCTGGCGATCTTCTTGCGTTTCTTCGGGAAAACCGAAGACAAAGTCCACGTGAGGCATGAACCCGGCCTGATGGATCGAACAGGAAGCCTGCAGGGCCTGCTCAGCCGAATGGGCCCGGTTGAGCTTGCCGAGAAGGGAATTGCTTCCGGATTGCGCCCCCAAAACAATGGTTTTGTTCAGGCAGTATTTTTTAACCAGGTGCAAAACTTCCGGGGT
>JAOUFX010000682.1 GCA_029857975.1 Deltaproteobacteria bacterium
GGCAGATGGAGAAGTTCAGCGATAAACTCAATGCCCTGGAAACCCCCTCCCTCCTTCCTGCTGAAGAGCCCGCCGCAAAAGATTCCCCAGGGCAATAAATTAACAAAAATAATATTCACCGCGGAGCACGCCAAGATCGCAGAGAATTAGATAAATTTAAAACCAAATTAATTTCTTCGGCATCTTTTGGTTCTTAGCCTTAATATATCTCCGTACTACTAACGTTCAATTTCTGAAAATTTTATTAAACATATTTTAATTTTGTCTGTGTTTATCTGCGTTAATCTGCGTCCAATAAATTTTTGGTTGCGGCTATGCCGCGTTGTGTCCTCTGCGCTCTCTGCGGTGAAAAAGTTTTTCAACGGTCTTGAGGATCGCGATGCGTGGCGAACCATTCCAGTTGGCGGAAGATCCCGCGCAGAATGGCCACGTCCCGGTCGGAGAGGTTGGCCCTTCCGAAAATCCGCCGCAGAGTGTGCATGATGCGCTTGGGGTTTTGGGGGTCGAGGAAACCGATGCGCCGGAGGAGTTCTTCCAGATGGGCGTACATTCCTTCTATTTTCTGAAACTCCGCTAATTGGGGAAGCAAAGATTCTCCGGGGGAGTGGGAAAGACTGGCCAGGTAGAGTTCATAGCAGACCAGCATAACGGCTTGGGCCAGGTTCAGGGAGCGGAAACCGGAGTGGGTAGGCAGGTTAATCAGGGCGTGGCAGGGGGCCAGCTCTTCGTTGGTCAGCCCTTTGTCTTCCGGGCCGAAGAGGATGGCCACCGGGATTGTCCCGGCATGGGCAATGATCTCCGGGCAGATCTCCCGCGGGGTGATAAAAGGGCCGCGGTTTCTCCCCTTGCGAGCTGAAGTCCCGGCGATCCATCGAAATCCCCTTAAGGCCTTTTCCGGGGTGGAGTAAATTTCTGCTTTATCCAGGATGTCCCGAGCTGAAGTGGCCATCATGCGGGCTTCTTCAGACAAATGATCCTGGACCGGTGATACCAGGATGAGCCGGGAGAGCCCCATGTTTTTCATGGCCCGGCTCACCGCCCCCATGTTGCCGGCGAATTGGGGCCTGATCAAAACAATGGCGATGTTGTCCAGGGGATTGTTTAATTTAGCCACAGAGGACACCGAGATCACCGAGTCTTAAAACCTTTCACCGCTGCAATTCTCCAGTTTTTGCTCGCCGAAACCCGGCTTTCTCGGCCTCTTCCGGAGTGTCGAGAAAAAGACGGTTCTTGGGGCTTACCCGTGCCGCTCCGGGGCTGCCGGGCATATGATAGACCATGGAGCGTTTATTGGCTACCACTTTATCTGGCGGAATTGGGTATGCCTTGGCAATAGGTTTTTTCGCCTCCCCCCGGATGAGGTGCGTGAATTGGGAAAAAAGGCCTTCATCCCGCTTGGTTCGGCTGCGAAACTCATGCGGCCTTTCCCGGAGGCCCCTTTTTTTATCCCAGACTCCGACTCCTTTTTCTCTGGCCGCTTCTTCAGCCTCCTTAAGCTCCGCGGCGTGTTTTCCATTAAAATAGCCCGGGTAAAAGAAAGCGTTGCCGGATTTGACCATCTCCCGATTGATAAAATTATGCTCTATAAAAACATAGGCCAAAAGCCGGTGATATTTGTCCCGTTCATCACCTTCTTCTATCTCCAGGCGTACGATCTTTCCTTTGACCAGCAACTGAGCAAAATCCCTGGCTCGCCTCCCCCACGGTTCTTGGCCGAATCTCTTTTGGTGGGTAACTTCCGGGGCATCAATCTCCCGCAGGCGAACGTGTTCTTCCCGCGCCGGAATACGAACTAAGATAGTGTCGCCGTCAAATACCTTGATAACTTTGCCGGAAAGAGTCTTGGCTACGGCGGCCGAAGGAAGAAGGCAAGAAACGATGAAAAAAAAGAGTAAAATCCCCTGAATAATCATAAAAAAACCGCCGCCTTCTGCTTATTTCCTACGCCTGAAATTATCAAACGGGGAGGGTTTCGTCAATAGAAGGAATCACTCCAAAAAAACTGGAAAGGGAAAATTTAATAGGACGCAGATTTACGCGGATAACCGCAGAAATAAAAAAGACGCTAAGCGCATAGCGCTAAGTGACTTTCCGTAAACATCTGTGTCCAATAAGGAATTTCCTATACATGCGAGTTATAAAAATGGGTTGACAATGAAGTTTAAAGATTTAATATTTACGGATATAGGGATGTACCAAAACGTTTCTTTTTAAAGGGGGAAAACGAGGATGAAAAATGGATAAATCGGGGCCAAAGTAGCCCAAGGACTGGCCCTTCTCCAGCTGACCGGTATGGAAGACCGGAATCCTAACCAGCTCAGCGGCGGGCAACAGCAGCGGGTAGCCATTGCCCGAGTTCTGGTCAACGAGCCCAAGGTTTTACTTTTTGACGAGCCTTTGAGTAACCTCGATGCCAAGCTCCGTATTTATATGCGCGGGGAAATTCGAGCCCTCCAGGAGAGGCTGGGAATAACGACCATTTATGTAACCCATGACCAGGAAGAGGCGATGTCCATATCTCATACCATCGTTATCATGAATAAGGGAAATATAGAACAAGCGGGGACACCCCTGGAAATTTATCGTCATCCCCAAACTCCTTTTGTCGCGGAGTTCATCGGAACAACCAACTTTTTAAAAGGCCAAGTGGTGGAAGTCGGCGACCATGCGCTTAAAGTAAGGATTCATGATACGATCATTGCCCTTCCTATGGCTGGCGAGTACAAGCCCGGCCAGGAAGTTCGAGTGGTTCTGAGGCCGGAGATGATCCGGTTTGCGGAAACAAAGGAAGAAGGAAAGTTAACG
>JAOUFX010000683.1 GCA_029857975.1 Deltaproteobacteria bacterium
GTGGAGGACGGTACAGCCTCTAAAATTTTTCGTCGTTACGGCAAAAATTTGTTAAAAAGGGTTTCCATTTGCGGTAAAACAGGTTCCTTAAGCGGGGATAATCCTCCGGGCCAATACGACTGGTTCATAGGTTTCGCGCCTGCAGAGGACCCGCAGATCGCTTTTGCAGCGATGATCATTAACCAGGAGCGTTGGAAAATCAAGGGAGCCTTTGTGGCCCAAGAGGTTCTGAAAGAATTTTTCCGGGGAAAAAGCAACTGATGCTTATTCTGTTGCCCCCGTATAAGGTTTGCCACAAACTTTACAAATGCCTCTTTCGTCAATAACACCGATGCAAGTACCATCACTGCAAAGGGTCCGTTTGGAAAAGTCAGTATCTTCCTCTTCGGGGGGAGCCGCTGCCGGAGCTTCCAAGGAGACTCCGCATCGATGGCAAAAGGAACTTTCCTCGAGGACTTCTGACCTGCAAGAGGGGCAAATCCTTTCCCCTAAGGCTTGTCCGCAATGAGGACATTTCATGATGAAAAACTCCTCTCCAATGCAAAAGAATTACAGCAATAGAATTTTTACCATACTTTTACTTATTCTTCAATAGCCAGAGGTGACAACCTTTGGCCAGGAATTCCCAAAAGGAATTTGTTTCTCGCTGTAAAAAATTTTTATGATCATCGACGCCCATACCCATTTATTCCCGGACGAGGTTCGGAAGAACCGCTACAATTTCTGCCGGCGGGATGAAGGTTTCCGGCTTATTTACGGGAATGAAAAGGCCCGCATGGCCAGCCCCGAAGATCTCCTTAAAGCCATGGACCGTGATGGTGTGCACCAAAGCATCATTTGCGGATTCCCTTGGCAAGACCCGGGACTCTGTCGAGCAGGAAACGATTACCTGCTCCATTGTTTTTCTCTTCATCCTGATCGCTTCATCCCCTTTGCTTGTCTCCCTCTTTATTCTGTACGCCTGGCCAAGAAAGAGCTCGCCTATAGCTTGTCCCGAGGAATGCGTGGGATCGGAGAACTGGCTTTCTATCATCGGAACATTTCCGCGCGCGATATTAAAAACTTAGCCTCTATCCTACAACCGCTGGCGGAGCAAAAAACACCTTTTCTTCTCCATACCTGCGAACCTGTCGGGCATACCTATCCCGGAAAAAGCTTGGAAAACCTTCAGCGGATCTATCAACTTCTCTTGACCCTTCCAGAGGTGATCGTGATATTAGCGCATTGGGGGGGCGGATTCTTTTTTTATGAGCTCATGCCCGAGGTGGCCCGAGCAGCTAAAAATGTATATTACGATACAGCCGCCTCCCCCTTTCTCTATAGGCCCCGAATCTATGCCCTGGCTATCAACATTGTCGGGCCGGCCCGTATCCTATTTGGCAGCGACTACCCCTTGATTCCTCCGGCTCGTTACTTCGAAGAACTCAAAAAAACTCGACTCCCGGCTGGGATCCTGGCCAAGATTAAAGGTCTGAATGTCCGGCGCCTTCTTGGCTGGAAAACAGTTTCCGGGACATGCCAGCAAGGATTTGGTCCATGAATCCCAAACCTCCTCGAACCAAAAAGGAAGGCAGCAGCTTATGAAAAAAATGCTCATCAACGCCGTCGATCCCGAAGAAAGCCGTATGGCTATCGTGGAAGAGGGTCTGCTGGCTGAACTGATCATTGAAACCTCCTTGCAAGAACTTTCCCGCGGGAATATCTATAAGGGGAACATCGTCAATATTGAACCCAGTCTCCATGCCGCTTTTGTTGATTACGGAGAAGCTCGCCACGGCTTTTTACCTTTCTCCGACATCCACCCGGACTGTTACTCCCGCCAGGAGAAAAAAGTTCCCCAAAAAGAACATCCCCGTATCCAGGAAGTTCTAAAGCGCAGCCAGGAGGTTCTGGTCCAGGTAGAAAAAGAAGAAACGGGTACGAAAGGAGCAGCTTTAACCACTTACATTTCCCTTCCCGGCAGGTATCTGGTACTCATGCCTGGAAGTAATGGAGGGGGTATATCCCGCAAGATCGAAGAAGAAAAAGAGCGGCGAAAGATCAAAGAAATCGTCCATCAACTTGAAGTCCCAGAAGGGATGGGTCTGATTGTTCGCACTGCGGGTTTAGAAAAAAATAAAAGCGAACTCGCCAAAGATCTGCACTATCTTCTGCGCCTTTGGGAATCCATCTTGGCCAAGTCGAAAAAAATGCTTGCCCC
Organism: Deltaproteobacteria bacterium; assembly: GCA_029857975.1. The sequence goes on from JAOUFX010000683.1 coordinate 2,201, forward strand.
TTCCCTCATTTACCAAGAACGCGACCTGGTGATTCGATCCATTCGCGATTATTTCACCCCGGATATCGAAGAAGTTCTCGTTGACCATAAAGAAGTTTTCAACCGGGCTAAGGAATTTTTCCGGGTTGTCATGCCCCGTTACCAGAACAAAGTTAAACTCTATGCAGAAAAGCGTCCCCTCTTTTCCAAATACGAATTAGAGAAACAATTAGAGGTTGTTTATGAACGAAAGGTTCCCTTAAAATCTGGCGGTTCTATTATCATCGACCCTACGGAGGCTTTGGTGTCCGTGGATGTCAATTCCGGAAGGGCAACCCAAGGGCGCAATATGGAAGAAACAGCTTTCCGGACCAACCTGGAGGGTGCCCAGGAGATCGCCCGCCAACTCCGGCTCCGCGACCTGGGAGGGCTGGTGGTCATCGATTTCATCGACATGTGGGACCGGAAGCATAAACAAGAGGTGGAGCGGTGTTTACGCCAGGCGCTGAAACGTGACAAAGCCCGGATCGAAATGGGACGTATCAGCAATTTTGGTCTCTTGGAGCTATCCCGCCAGCGCATCCGCCCGGCAGTCAGTGGAAGAAGTTTTATTCCCTGCGCCAAC
>JAOUFX010000684.1 GCA_029857975.1 Deltaproteobacteria bacterium
ACCGCAAAATCCCAGCCCGCATAGCCGATGACCTCCATCGCGGCCGGGCCAAGACGCATGAATGTGCCGAAGCACACCTGGCCTTCTTTGAGTTTCTTCTTCAGCGCGTTCCCATGCATATTCTCCCCTCCTGATCGGCTTGTGAAATAGGTGTCTTCTATTTTTGTATCCACTTCTTCATCCGCGGGATCTCCTCGGCAGACCATTGCGCCGACAAACGTTTGGCCAGGAAAAAATTAAAAAGTTGATCAACGGTATTCAGGACCCTTTCCATCAAATAGATTCGTTCCAGGATCCGCCCTTCTTTTTCCTCCTCCTCCTCATTCATCGCCATACCCGCCGGCAGCTTTACGGACTGGAATTGAAAACGATCGGCCTTCAAGGTCAGTTCCCATTGGTCCGTCCCGACCCCCAGCATGATCCGGGCTTCCTTTATTTTTTTCCCCTCCCGGATGGCAGCCTTACCCTCTTTCAAATCCGCATGGAGGCCCTGGCAAATCACGCTCTCGGAATATTCCCCCTCTCCAGATTCGAGGATGAGCCTACGGGCTAAAATGACCTCCACATCTCCTGTTTTCGGAATCATGACCGCCCCGCCCCTTTCCTCGCTTTTAAACCACAGCCAGGTTAAAAATTCTCTTCCCAGAAAAGACGGGTCCTGGTTATTCTCGGGCGCACTTGGCGGGGCTAAGAAAACTCCCTTGGGGAGAGAGGTGACTTGTTCAGCTGCTTCCGGCGAGAGATACCGGGGGTCCCACGGCACGAGAGGGGACAGGGATAGATCGAAGGTTCTCTGGAACAATCTTTCAAAATCCTCGGTGAATTTTGGGAGCAGAGAACTGAAAACGAGCCAGTTGCCTGAGGGGGACCAGCAAACATCATAAAAGGAGGGGACAAAAGGGGTATGCTTCAGCAGTTCCAGGCGAACCCGCTCTTTGATTTCTTCCCGTTGCCCCTTGGAAAGGGTTGTTTTCCTGCTTCCGGCCAGATATTTTCTTTCCGCCTCAAGGAGTTTGATTTTCAGCAATGCCGGGGAAATCGTCTTGCGGTCAACACGGAGAGAGAAAGCCAAGTATGCCCCCCAGGCATAGCTGCCATAGGCGAATTTTGTATCCAGGATGTTTTCCACACTCGTCCAACCCAATGATTTTTCCTCGGTCCCCGAGGATATTTCCTGGAAGGCGTATTTTTTTAACTGCCCGCCGATATCGCCCTGGAAATGACCGGGCAGCTTACCCGGGAGACGATATCGGGAAAAAGTCAAAGTTCCTTTCAATAAGCCCATCATCTTTTCCTTTCATATCTAATTTCCATTTGCCCCTTCTGTCCCCTACTCTAAAAATAACAAATATTCAACGGGAAGACAATGTCAAGATGCTTTGATGAAAGGGCTGGAATATCTCAAAAAACCGGTTACAATAGATTTCGAATCCCTGGCCATTCCTTTTAAGCCTTTTAGCAAATTTGGGATTGATTGCCGGTTTAGGATTTTTCTGGAACCTAAATTGAGCGATTTTCTTAAACCACAGAGAACACAGAGAATAATTGCATAGTTAAAAAAGCAAAATAAGCTCAATCTTTTCTCTGTGTTCTCCTGTAATCATTTCGTAAGCTAAATTGTTTAATTGTTTTCACTTAGCGAGGGCACAGAGTAGAGCAGCGAAAAGAACTTTATTTTCTTGATTTATCTTAACTATCCTCTGTGCCCTCTGTGGTGAATCGCCTTTTTTGGGTGTAATCTATTTCCAAGAAAAACGTTTAGGGAGAATGAAATCCAATGAGCCAGAAGCCAGATAAGGTCATCTATACCATGATGAGTGTGGGAAAATATTACGATAAGAAACCCGTTCTCCAGGACATCTCTCTCGGCTATTTTTACGGGGCCAAGATCGGAGTCATCGGGTTGAATGGGTCCGGCAAGAGCTCCCTCCTCCGCATCATGGCCGGGGTGGATAAAGTTTTCGTCGGACAGACCATTCTTTCACCGGGTTACTCCATTGGGTTTTTAGAGCAGGAACCCCAGGTGGATAACGCCAAGAACGTGCGGGAGATTGTGGAAGAGGGGGTCCGGGAGATCGTTGACCTGCTGAAAGAATTCGAAAGCATCAACGAGAAATTCGCCGAGCCCATGTCCGATAAAAAGATGAACGGCCTCCTCGAACGTCAGGGGATAGTCCAGGAGAAGCTGGATGCCTTGGGAGCCTGGGACCTGGAAAGCCGGTTGGAAATGGCCATGGATGCCCTGCGGTGCCCGCCCGGGGACACACCCGTGAGGGTCCTCTCCGGCGGGGAACGCCGGCGGGTGGCCCTCTGCCGCCTTCTCCTGCGGAAACCCGACATCCTTCTCCTCGACGAACCCACGAACCATCTGGACGCCGAGACCGTTGGCTGGCTGGAGCAGCACTTGCAGCAATACCCGGGCACCGTCATCGCTGTGACCCACGACCGGTATTTTCTGGATAATGTGGCCGGCTGGATCCTGGAATTAGACCGGGGCCGCGGCATCCCCTGGAAAGGAAATTACTCTTCCTGGCTGGAGCAGAAAAGGATCCGTCTGCAGCAGGAGGAGAAGGCGGAGACGGCCCTGCAGAAGACCCTCCAGCGCGAGCTGGAGTGGATCCGTATGGCCCCCAAAGCCCGCCAGGCCAAAGGAAAGGCCCGGATCAACGCCTACGAAAACCTGTTGAGTCAGGAGACGGAAAAGCGCCGGGAGGAACTCGAAATCTACATTCCCCCCGGACCCCGTTTGGGCAACTTAGTCGTTGAGGCCAAGGATTTGAGCAAAGCCTACGGCGATCGTCT